>DBFWRP010000045.1:0-1258 GCA_048222005.1 Muribaculaceae bacterium
GACTACGCCTGCGAGCGTGTATACCGCGACGCACGCATCACCTCCATCTACGAGGGCACGACGCAGCTGCAGACGGTGGCAGCCATCCGCCACGTCACCACCGGCACCTACCTCAGCTTCATCCGTGAGCAGGCCACTATCGACGCACCTCAGGGCTGCGAAGACGTCAAGGCCAGGCTCGAGGCCATGACGGTACTCTACGAGAATGCCGTGGCACGTGTGCTCGACACCAAGGACAGCCACTACCTCGACTTCATGGCACGACGCCTGGTGGAGATGGCCGGCTACATCGTCATGGGCTACCTCATGCTCGACGACACCCGCCGCAACGAGAAGTTCGCTCGCTCCCTGCGCGTGTTTGTCAACTACGGAGAGGCCGAGACGGCCAAGCACTCCGAGTTCATCAGCAACTTCGCAGTAGAGCAGCTCAAGGACTACACCTACTCCGAGTAATAACGAGGAACATTCAACTTACAGGTTGGGCAACACCAAATGGTTCTTGCCCAACCTTTCCATTTCTACCGGCGTTTGCCCGGACAGTCGGGATTGACGCACTTCAGCGCACCCGTCTCAGACTTTTCGCGCAGATGTCCGCAGTAGGAGCAGGCCATAGTCGGGAAGAGGCTTGCGGCCTCTTCCAGCTGCCTGCCCATATCGCACAAAAGGCGTCCGGGGATTTCCCCGAAGGGCGCCTTTTCCACATATTTCCCGTTCAGGATCCGCATAAAGTCCATAAGTCCATATTCCCGCCAGGTTCGCTCTGAATAGTAGGCGTGGCAGAAGCACTTACGCCCGTGGCAGACAACATATCGGGCATGTTCTTCCATAGCCTTGTCCGGGAGGCATAGATACCCCGACGCCTTTTCCTGCACTGTGTAAACTGCGCCCGGCTCAGCCATATTCTCGCTGTTTTCACTTGGACGGGGACTCTTGAAGACCTGTCTGATGGTCTGCATCATCTCCTCGGAGTATGGAATGACAAACCGCCCCTGTCTGTCCGGCTCGCAGCCGGACAACCGTCGGAGTTTTTCACTTATCCGTTCTCGTAGCCAGCGGTTCTCCATCAGTGGCACCGTATATGGATTCTTGGCAGACCACTCGTAATACTCGTCGTCCGACATCCCGATTTCCTTGGCAAGCATGGTGTTGCCGAAACTGACGTTTTTCCTCGGCTCAACGATCATCCACCTTGGCAGAGTCACTTTGCTGAGAAACCTCTCCATGCCATTGCCCAGAGCATGCTTCACTTCGTATAGAC
>DBFWRP010000450.1:0-5298 GCA_048222005.1 Muribaculaceae bacterium
GCGAGAATGCGCCGTTTGACCACATTCAGATTTTCATTGAGCCCAAAGCTGCGTATCTTCGCAAGACGGACGACTGGAAAACCATCTTCCAGCAGCGCATACGCGCCGAGGCTGAGATTTTGCAAATTTCATCTGCCACAGATCAGTATGAAATATGGGGGATGCCGTTTTATACCAAAACATTGCAGGCGCAATTCGATTTAGCCATGAAAGAGAATTTCCTTAATTAAAAAAACTCGGGAAAGAGCGTGATAAGTCGGTGTCGTGGCATTATATGCCAAATAAGTTTCAGGCTATGTGCAAGGATTTGTACAAACTGGATAAAATGACTAATTTTGCGGCCGTGATTTATGAAACCTTATAACTGTGCGCCCATGAGATTCTGATTCTGACGGGCGCATTGTTTTTTTGAACAGTTACTTATAATTTGATAGGAGATATGATAGTCCAGTTCGGAATCCTCTTTCTCTTTCTCGCTTTGGGTGAGATAGCAGTATATTTTACAGGTGTGCCGGTGCCGTCAAGCATCATAGGCATGATTTTGCTTACTTGTGCGCTGAAGGCCCGCCTGGTCAAATTGTCGCAGGTTGACAAGACTGCGAATTTCATGGTGCATAACCTTGGATTCTTTTTTGTTCCTGCCGGTATCGGGCTTATGCGTTGCCTCGGAATAGTCAGGGACCAATGGATACCCATTGTGGGTGCGTCGGTTGTCAGCACCGTTGTGATTCTTTGGGTCACCGGATGGGTGCACCAGTTTGTCAGATCCAGAAAACCGCATTTCAATGGAAATACTCACTAATAAATTTTTCCTGATCGCACTCACGTTCATTGCATATATGGGTGCGCAGTATCTGCAGCGTCGTACGGGATTAAAGGTCCTTAACCCCATCCTGGTGTCTATAGTAGTGATGATCTGCTTTCTCTGTGCTGCCGACATTGACTATGATGTGTACCGTCAGGGTGGCGAGTACATCGACTTCTGGCTCAAGCCGGCCGTTGTTGCACTCGGGGTGCCGCTCTATAAGCAGCTTGAGACCATTAAAAAGCAGATGGTGCCGCTGTTGCTGGCCGAGTTGGCCGGATGTGTGGCCGGAATAGTCTCGGTGGTGCTTGTGGCCGAACTGCTCGGCGCCTCGCATGAGGTGGTGATGTCGCTCGCGCCCAAGGCGGTGACCACGCCTATCGCCATTGAGATTTCTGCTGCTGTGGGCGGTATTCCCCCTCTCACAGCTGCCGTTGTGGTGTGCACCGGCATTTTCGGCGGTATGGCCGGATTCCGCATCGTGCGTCTCGGCCAAGTGAAAAGCCCCATTGCGGCAGGCCTTTCGATGGGCACTGCCGCACATGCCGTGGGCACTTCGGCCGCAATGGAACAAAGCGACCGCTACGGGGCGTTCTCGTCGCTCGGACTAACCCTCAACGGGCTTCTCACCGCCCTGATGGCGCCATTCATTCTGCGCCTCATGGGCTACGCCGTCTGAGCGGTCTGATGATGACTGGGGCCTCCGCCACGCCCACCTTTTCGACACCTTCGGCAATCTCCGTCCCTGACCTCAGCAATCCATACGCATCCGGCGGAAAGAGATGTGGACATCTGACCATCTCTTTCCGCCGGACAATATTGTTGCCACATGGTGGCTGTGTCTGAAAATTTATCGGTAGTGTTGGTGAAGTGGGCTCGTTGGATAGGGCGTCACTCGCGGCCGTTGTAGGCGTCGAGGGCGTGGCGGAGCACTTCGAGGGCTTTGCCGAGCTCGGTTTTGTTCAGCACATAGGCCATGCGCACTTCGTCGTGACCCATGCCGGGGGTGGTGTAGAAGCCGGAGGCGGGCGCCATGAAGATGGTCTGGCCTTCATAGCTGAAGTCGCGCAGGCACCATTCGCAGAAGCGGTCGGCATCATCTACCGGCAGGCGTACCACGGTGTAGAACGCTCCCATGGGGATTGGGGTGTAGCAGCCGGGAATCTTGTTGATGCGGTCGATCAGGAATTTGCGGCGCTCCACATATTCATTGTATGTTTCAAGCATGTATTCCTTGCTGCAGTCAATCGAGGCTTCGGCCACGAGCTGTCCGAGCAATGGGGGGCTGAGGCGTGCCTGGCAGAATTTCATCACGTTCTTTTTCAGCTCCTTATGTTTTGTGATGAGGGCACCGATGCGGATGCCGCATTCGTTGTAGCGTTTTGACACCGAGTCGATGAGCACCACTTGGTTCTCGATGCCGGGCAGATGGAATGCGGAGATGTAGGGGGCGCCGGTGTAGCAGAATTCGCGGTACACTTCGTCGGAGAACAGGAACAGGTCGTGTTTGAGCACCAGGTCGCGTATCTGCAGCATCTCCTTCATGGTGTAGAGATAGCCGGTGGGATTGTTGGGGTTGCAGATAAGGATGCCCTTGGTGCGGGGGGTGATCAGTTCCTCGAATTTCTCGACAGGGGGGAGTTCGAAGCCGTTTTCGATGCTCGACGGGATAGTCACGATTTTTGCGCCGGCCGATATGGCGAATGCCATGTAGTTGGCATAGGCCGGTTCGGGCACAATGATTTCGTCGCCCGGATCCAGGCAGGCAAGGAAGGCGAAGAGCACGGCCTCCGAGCCCCCTGTGGTAACGATGATGTCGTCCACATCTACATCGATGTTAAACCGGTGGTAGTATTCCCTGAGTTTTTCGCGTAGTGAGCGCAATCCCTCCGATGGACTGTATTCCAGCACCTTACGGTCTAAATTGCGCAGCACTTCAAGCCCCTCTTCGGGAGTAGGCAGGTCTGGCTGGCCGATGTTGAGCCTGTAGACTTTCAGGCCGCGTGCAACAGCTTCGTTGTAAAGAGGCATAAGGCGGCGGATAGGGGAAGCGGGCATTATTTCTCCGCGTTGCGACACTTGTGGCATGGTGGTTGAGTTTTAGATTAATGTACAGGTTTTTTGGTGGGGTCGCAAGTGAGACCAACACCGAGTTTCTTGAAGATTTTATGGTCTACCTCCCCGAGCATCACCGTGGAATGCATCTGGCAGCCCATGAGCAAGGGGAGCTGCTCGAGTGCCCGCCGGCAGTTGTCGTCGTGCGGACTGAGCACCGACAGCGCAACCAGCACCTCGTCGGTGTGCAGGCGTGGATTGTGTGAGCGCAGGTAGTTTGTCTTGGTGTGCTGGATAGGTTCGATTATGTGCTGTGGGATGAGCTTTATCGAGTGGTCTATTCCGGCAAGATGCTTCACCGCATTCAGAATCAGGGCTGCGCTCGGACCCAGCAGCTGGCTTGTCTCTGCTGTGATGAGTGTGCCGTCGGGCAGTTCTATAGCCGAGCTGGGCACCCCGCTGCGTGCGGCGCGTTCGCGTGCAGCTGCTATCGGCTTGCGGTAGCTGAGGTCGATTTTTGCCTGTTTGAGCAGCAGGGCTATCTTGTTTACCTCGCTGTCGTTTCCCTCTCCTTGTGCCAGACGGTTCAGGGCGGTGAAATAGCGGCGGATTATTTCCTGGCGCGATGCCTCGCAGCACACTTCGTCGTCACTGATGCAGAAGCCCACCATGTTCACACCCATATCGGTGGGCGATTTGTAGGGGTTTTCGCCGTAGATTCCTTCGAAAAGGGCGTTGAGCACCGGGAAAATCTCGATATCGCGGTTATAGTTGATGGCAGTCTTGCCATATGCCTCGAGGTGGAACGGGTCGATCATGTTCACGTCGTTGAGGTCGGCGGTGGCAGCCTCGTAGGCAATATTTACGGGATGTTTCAGCGGCAGGCTCCACACCGGGAATGTCTCGAACTTGGCATATCCGGCTTCCACTCCGCGTTTGTGCTCATTGTAGAGCTGGCTGAGGCACACAGCCATCTTGCCGCTCCCCGGGCCGGGGGCGGTGACAATTACAAGCGGGCGCGTGGTTTCTATATAGTCGTTGCGGCCGAATCCCTCGTCGCTGTCGATCAGTGCCACGTTCGTGGGGTATCCGTCAATGGTGTAATGGCAGTAGGTCTTGATTCCCATCCTGTCGAGTTTCTGCCGGAAAGCGTCGGCGCTGCTTTGTCCGTTGTAATGGGTGACAACCACAGAATTCACCTCGAACCCGCGGGCGATGAAGGCCTCACGCAGGCGCAGTACATCCATGTCGTAGGTTATGCCAAGGTCGTTGCGCACCTTGTTTTTCTCTATATCGAGTGCGCTGATCACAATCACGATTTCTGCCTTGTCGGCAAGCTGGCTGAGCATCCGGAGTTTGCTGTCCGGCTGGAATCCGGGCAGCACGCGGCTCGCGTGATAGTCGTCGAATAGTTTTCCGCCAAGCTCCAGGTAGAGCTTGTTGCCGAATTTGGCAATCCGTTCGCGGATATGTTCCGATTGGATTTTAAGATATTTGTCGTTGTCGAACCCTGTTTTCATAAATAAGGAGTCATGATTTTGTTGAAATACGTTGCAGTCAGCTGATGGTTGGCTGCTCTCCCCAATCCTTTCGCAAATTTACATAAAATCATTGAAAACATCGCGCACGCGTAAGCCGAATCCGGCAAAAAGAATCCGGTGGTTGAAAAATCGTGAAGATTGGCGTGGATTCTATTTCTGAGGGGCTATTGTTATATACTTCGATTTTCATGTGGCAGAGACATTGAATCCGATGTAAAAAAGTTTGCCGTGATAATACGGTGGTTAGTAGATGTATGCGTTGGATTTTGACTGTAAATGAAATTTTTTCCCGAAAAAAGTTCTCGGAAAATTTGGTGGGTAAGGAGGAAAGTTGTAATTTTGCACCCGCTTTCGGGAACGAAACGGACGCCGGCGGGTGTCCGGCCGCAGGCCAGGCGGGGGCGCAGATGCCCCTACGGGCTATAACAGGCGGGGTTGCCGGAAGGTTCAGGGTTCTGAAAATTTTTTCGCCGGAAAATTTGGCCGGAAAGAAAAAACGCCGTAACTTTGCAGGGCTGTCCGGAAACGGACGCTGCGCGGCCGCAGAGGGCCAGAAGATAGTACATTGAAAGATTTGCAATAACGATGTAGTAGTACAAGAGCTAAAAGCTCTGTCAATTTTCCCAAATCTACGACACAATACTTAAATGGCGAAAGCCGGGTCGGGGATCGGACAAACGAAATCTTCCACCGTTGGTAAGTTCCGGGTCAAGCCGAACAACAACAACATTCTTGAAAAAGAAGGAAAAAAGATATCAACAACGAAGAGTTTGATCCTGGCTCAGGATGAACGCTAGCGACAGGCTTAACACATGCAAGTCGAGGGGCAGCGGGGGTGAAGGCTTGCCTTCACCTGCCGGCGACCGGCGCACGGGTGAGTAACACGTATGCAACCTG
>DBFWRP010000451.1:0-2021 GCA_048222005.1 Muribaculaceae bacterium
ATCAGACAAAAAAGGGCGCACCGAAGGCACACCCAATTTTGTCCTTATTGTTTAATCTCAGAGTAACGAGCGGTAGATATTTGCCACCTCGTCGTATGTTACGGGTCGGGGATTACCGGGAGTACATACATCATCAAGGGCCTGTCTGGTCAGAGCCGGGATGTTTTCTTCGGTAATACCCAGTTCAGTCAGTGTCGCAGGAATACCGACATTTTGTGATAACTGTTTTACAGCGTCGCAGGCGGCTTGGGCAGCCTCGTTATCGTTCATTGATGATGTGTCAATGCCCATAGCTTCGGCAATGTGACGATATTTGGTAGTACAATACGGCATATTGAACTCCATGATAGTGGGTAACAGCACAGCATTTGCGACACCGTGAGGAATGTCGAACAAAGCTCCCAACGGGTGTGCCATTCCGTGTACTAGACCGAGACCGACATTAGAAAAAGCCATGCCAGCGACATATTGAGCAACCGCCATTCCGTTACGTCCTTTAGGATTCTTCGGGTCTGAAACAGCCACAGGAAGATAGCGGCTAATCATTCTGATAGCCTCAATCTCGAACATATCAGACAGTTCCCATGCGCCTTTTGTTATATAGCCTTCGATAGCATGGGTAAGGGCATCCATTCCGGTAGCTGCTGTGAGGCCTTTTGGCAGTGAATACATCAGTTCTGCGTCGATTATGGCAACGGCAGGGATGTCGTTAGGATCAACACAGACCATTTTCTTCTGCTTTTCTTCGTCAATTATGACATAGTTGATGGTTGTTTCGGCTGCGGTGCCTGCGGTTGTCGGCAATGCAATTATGGGTACGCTCTTGTATTTGGTAGGCGCACACCCTTCAAGTGAAATTATATCGCTGAATTCGGGATTTGCCATAACTATGCCGATAGCTTTTGCTGTGTCAATCGACGAACCTCCACCGATGGCGACAAGTATATCTGCCTGAGCCATTTTGAAAGCGTCGATGCCCGCCTTCACATTGCTGACAGTGGGATTAGGCTTGACTTCGCTGAAAATATCGTATGCGATACCGGCTTCATCAAGCACATCGGTAACCATCTTTGCTACGCCGAATTGTAGCAATCCCTTGTCAGTGACAACCAATACTTTTGACTTGCCGAGACCTCGGATGGCTCCGGGCAATTCTTTTCGTGCACCGGGACCGAAAAATGAAGTCTCGTTAAGAATAAAACGATGAACCATAAGCAGATTATTTTGGAAGATTGAAAACAGTTGATATTTCCTGCATTTGGGCCTGCGACATACCGTCGGGGATGAAACCCATCGAGCGGGCGCACATATAGATGTTAGCGGATTTGTTGAGCACGTCAACCTGATCGAATGCCGACATTATATCGTTTTCGACGGCGAAAACACCGTGCTTTTCCCACATCACCACATCGTAGTTGTCGTCAATGGCTTTGATCGTAGCATCGGCAAGTTCGTTGGAAGAGGGTAGCATGTAGGGAACGATGCCGAGACCACGTGGTGCGAAGGCTTTTGTTTCGGGAATCATGCTCCACAGCAGATTGGTCAGCACATCTTTTTTGAGGAACTCCGGGTTGTGGCTCATGGCCACCAGTTCAATGGGATGTGTGTGGAGCGAAGCCTTGTAGCCGGAGCCTTTGCCGATAAGGTAGTTGTGGACGGCAAGATGCGACGGCAGTTCGGATGTGGGTTTTACGGGATTGTCGGCCACTATCTCATAGTGGGCGCAGTCGTCGGTGATGCGGATAATCGAGCCGTTGTCCATCGGGCGGCGGGCGAGGTCACGCATACGTTTCTGGGTGCCTTTGCAGAAGAACCAGCATCCTTTTAGGTTGGGAAGTGTGAGCCCGATTGCTATCGGCGCGCTGATTGCGGGCAATGCGCGCATTGCATCGTCGACGTGTTCGGTTATATTGACGGTTATGTTGCCGCCATTACGCTCGGCCCAGCCTTTTTGCCATAGATAGCCGGCGGTTTCGGCAACTTTCTCCACCTCGGCTGTCAGTGCCGGGCGGTTTTCCAAT
>DBFWRP010000452.1:0-3609 GCA_048222005.1 Muribaculaceae bacterium
GGAGGGCTTTTAGAACGTCAGATTAAATCCGAACGTATAAATCGCCGGCATCGGATAACTGCCGTCGTCCACCCCAAAGCGATGGCCGAGCCGCCCAGTTCCGGGGTATATCCGGTGTTGTGCTTCCAGGTCTTCAGGTTCTGTATGTTCACGTAGAGCTTCAGTGCCTGCATGCCTATCTTCGAAATCAGCGCCTTGTCGAAGTTGTACGCCAGCGACACGTTGCGGATGCGGAAGAAGGAGCCGTCCTCTATGTAATACTCGGAGTTCAGATTGTTGATGGTATGCTTGGTGTTCAGCAGTGGCTGGGTGTTGCTGGTCCCTTCGCCGTGCCAGCGGTCCATGCGTTGCTCCATGAAGTTGAACTGGCTCCAGTTGTAGTTGTCCCACGTGCGGTAAATCTGATTGCCGCCCTGCCCCATCATGTCAACGGCAAGCTCCCAGTTCTTGTAACCCAGTCCGAGCGTGAAGCCGTAGGTGATGTCGGGGGTGGGGTTACCAATCATCGTACGGTCTGCCGTGGTGATTTCTCCGTCACCGTTCACGTCGCGGAATTTCAGGTCGCCCGGGGTGACGGTTGCCAGTGTGTTCTTGGGAGAGTGCTCAATCTCCTCCTGGGTCTGGTAGACGCCTTCCACCTTGTAGCCGTAGAAGTAGCCGATGGGGTATCCTGCCATTGTGTAGCTCTGCTGCTTGTCTCCGGCTATGATGGAGTAGCCTTCCTGCACGAGGCTCAGTACCTTGTTCTTGATGGTGGCAAGGTTCATCCCCACGTTGTAGTTCCAGTCGCCTATCCGGTCGCGCCAGCTCAGGGCCAGCTCTACGCCCGAATTCTCGATGGAGCCGAGATTGCCGATACCCGGTACGGTTCCGGAGATGCCCGGCACTTCGGCCAGCAGGTCTTTGGTTTTCTTCTTGTAGTACACGCCTTCAAAGTGCAGGCGGTTGCGGAGGAAGTTGGCTTCTGCACCGGCTTCCCAGGCTTCCACCTTCTCCCAGCGCAGTTTGGGGTTGGGCAGGTAGGCAAGCTGGTAGCCCGGATAGATGGCGGACGGGGTGCCGAACACGGCAGAGTAGGCATTCGTCAGTAACGGTTCGGCGGGATAGGCGCGGTCCAGGTTTTGGTTACCCAGTGTGCCCCATGAGCCTTTCAGTTTCAGCATGTCCAGCCAGGTGATGTCCTTCATCCATGCCTCCTCGCTCATCAGCCAGCCCAGGCCGACGGAGTAGAAGTTCTGCCATTGGTTGCCGGTGTAGGAAAAGGCGGAAGAGCCGTCCCGGCGGTAGGAGCCGTTGAACAGGTACTTGCCCTTGTAGTTGTAGAGGATACGTGCCAGTACGGACACGGTGGAACGTTCCCACTGCGTGCTGCCGTTGGTGGCGGTGGCTGCGTCACCGATGCTGACGTACCATTTGTCGGGATTGTCCGGAATGACCAGGCCTACCCCTTGGGTACGGGCGCCGTTCAGATTCTCGAGCTTGTTGTAGTAGGTAGTAAAACCGGCGGTGGCCGTCAGGCTGTGGTCGCCCCAGGAGTTGGTGTAGGTCAGCAGATAGTCGCTCTGTACCTTCATTTCAGTCTCTTTGGCTTGGGACACTCCGGTCTTGCCGTTGCCCAGCGTGGCTATGTCTCCTTCGACGCTTGCGTCATATACCTGGATAACCGGGGTGTATGTCCGTGTGCTGTTCGAGGCATAGTCCAGGGAGAACATGGCCTTGAACTGGAAGTGTTTTAGGAAATCCCATTGACCGTACACGTTGCCCGAGCCACGGTAGTTCTCGGCTTTCGTGGTATTCGCCTTCAGGTCCACGTCCACCATCGGGTTGTTCATCTGCGCCTTCTGGAATCCGGGCAGTGAAGTGTAGAGGCCGTACTCGGAGTTGAATACATGCGCCACCGGAGCTGCGCGCAGGGCTGTAGCCACACTCTTCGTGTCGGCGGGCAGCATGCGTGCCCCGTTGAATTGGAAACCTACCTTGAGGTTGTCCGTCACTTTATAGTCGTTGCTGATGTTCAGCGTGATTTTGCTGTACTTCTCGTGCTTGATGTTGCCTTGCTCGTAAGCATAGCCCGCACCGAGATAGAAGCTGTTCTTGTCCGAGGCACCCGTGATGCTGATGTTGTTGTTGGTGATGAACCCAGTCTGGAAGATTTCATCCTGCCAGTTGGTGTTTCCCGTCCAGTCCGAGAAGTTGTATTCCGGGTTGCCTTCATTCCTCAACTGTTCGTTGTACAGCAGTTTGAAGCCTTCGGCATCCGTCAGTGCAATTTTGTCGGTGATGGACTTGAAACCGAACGAGCCGTTGATATTGACGCGTGTCTGTCCCTCTTTCGCCTTCTTGGTGGTGATGATAATCACGCCGTTGGCACCGCGCACACCGAAGATGGCGAGCGACGACGGGTCTTTCAGTATCTCCATGGATTCGATGTCCTGCGGATTCAGGAAGTTGATGTTGTCGTTGAACAGTCCGTCCACCACATAGAGTGGCTTGTAGCCGTTGATGGAGTTTGTTCCGCGTACACGGATTTCCGGGTCGGAGCCTGCCTTGCCGGAGTTTATCACCTGCACGCCGGCAATCTTTCCTTGCAGTGCGGATACGGGGTTGACCACCGGCTTGTTGGCGATTTCGTCGCCTTTAATGTTGGTGATGGAGCCCGTAAGGTCTCGCTTCTTGGCGCTGCCATAACCGATGACAACGGTTTCGGCCAGCATCTGCGAGTCGTCTTTCATCTGGACGTTGATTACCGACTGGCTGCCTACCTTGACAGCTTGCTTCACCATGCCTACATAGGAAAAATCCAATGTGTTCTCCGGGGTGGCCTGGATGGAGTACCGGCCGTCTATGTCGGTAATCACGCCATTGGAGGTTCCCTGCACCAATACGGTGGCACCAATCAGCGGGTCACCCAGGGCATCGGTCACGGTACCGGTTACTGTTTTCTCCTGCGCCGATGCAGCGACACTTGCCAGCAGGCACACCGTCAGAAATAGGTTTCTCAGTCTTCCGGTTTTCTTCTTGGGAAGGTTTAGGTTCTTCTTCATTACATTGATTTTTTAGTGGATAAATCATTCAGTTTCTCCTCTGAACAATCAAAATGCAAAAAAGATTTGGTGACGGTGTTAAAAAAGGGCAGCCCGGTTTTCGCGGACTGCCCTCTTACCTAAAAGCAAAACTATACCTATTTCAACTCAAAACTCGTAGTCTTTACATCGCGGCTGTTGGGTCCAATCATTACATGGAACTCGCCGGGTTCGTATACATACTGTATGTCGTAGTTGTAGAACTTCAGCAATTCGGGGGTAATGGTGAAGGTCACCTGCTTGCTTTCGCCTTTTTTCAGGTGGATGCGCTCGAAGCCTTTCAGCTCTTTCACGGGGCGGGTAATGCTGCCCACCAAGTCGCGGATATAGAGCTGTACGATTTCATCTGCATCGTAGTTACCCGTATTGGTTACGGTTACGGAAGCGGTCAGCTTGCCGTCCGCATTCAGTTGCTTGGAGCTGAGCGTGATGTCACTGTACTGGAAGGTGGTGTAGCTCAAGCCATAGCCGAAAGGATACAGCGGGTCGTTGCTCACATCCAGGTAGTTGCTGCGGAACTTCTCGA
>DBFWRP010000453.1:0-19996 GCA_048222005.1 Muribaculaceae bacterium
GTCGAGACGCTGGCGCTGTGCCTCGGGGTCTACACCCTTGCCGCGCGATGCAAGCATGATGTGGCTCACATCCACCTCGGTTTTCATCCGTTCGTAGATGGCGTTCACAAGGCTGTCCTCCACCTCTTTCACTTCAAGATAAGGCTCGGACAGGTCGCGGCGGTAGCCGTCAAATTCATTGCGGAAAGCCTCCGTGCGGTCAATCCCCTCCGCCTCGGCGGCAGCCACCTTCTGTTTGTAGGTCACAAACATGTCGAGATATTCCTCAATTGTCTGCGGTGCCACCTGCTGCGACTGATTCTTGTGATACAGATACTCGAATTCACCGAGAGTCACAGGCTTCTTGTCGATGGTCATCAGCACTTCGTCGCCGGCATTTCCCTTACCGGCCACAGCCATTGCAGTCGCTACCGCAACTGCAAGCAGCATCATGGATTTATTCATGAGTCGTAGATGAAAATAATATATTCCTAACAAACATAACGTGGCGCCGCTCTTTTTATTGCGTATGTGGCAAGAGGGTGCGGCACATGTGGATTTTTTTGTAATTTTGCCATATCATGCTACGAAAACACGTAATAGCCGGCATCATGACATGCCTTCTGGCAGCTCTTGCAACTGCAGCATCGTCTGCCCACACAATTGATTCGCTAATGAATCAGTTGGATAAAGTGCTGTCTGAACGGCAGATATACATCGACCAGAAAGAAGCCCGCCTGGCACAACTGCGCCTCAAGGCCGACTCAATCCCCGACGCCCGCGATCGGTTTGACGCCCTCGGAGCACTCATGGACGAATATCTCCCGTTCAACACCGACTCGGCTTTCACCCTGAGTCTCGAACGCGAGCGGATTGCCACAGCCCTCGCCGACTCCGTGCTGCTGATGAACGCACGCATGAACCAGGCCAACATACTCAACGCCACGGCGATGTACAAAGAGTGCGCCGACCTCATGAAACCCATCCGGTTCGAGCGGCTTCCCGATTATCTGCACCCGTTTTATTTCCATATAAAACGCACCGTCTACGGACGTCTGGCCGACTATGCCGCCTTCGAGCCTGAGCGACAACGCTACAGAAGGCTCACCGACATGTACCGCGATTCGCTCCTGGCTGTCAACGATCCTGATTCGCTCACATGGGCCATCATCAAAGCCGACAAGCTCAACGCCAACGGGCATCCGGCCGATGCCGTGGCAATCCTCAAGAAATACCGGGAAGACCATAATCTGGCAGTACACGACCTGGCCATATGCGCATGGACTCTCGCTGAATCCTACTCCCTCCTTGGCGACACTGAGAGCCAGAAAAAGGAGCTGCTCATATCGTCGATAGCCGACATGAAGTCGGCCGTGCGCGAATATGTGGCGCTCCGCCAGCTGGCCTTCCTTCTTTACAAGGAGGGCGACCTTGAACGTTCATACAGATTTCTGACCATTGCCGTGGACGACGCCACAAAATGCAACGCCCGCCAGCGCATTATAGAACTGAACGCATTCTATCCCGTCATCAACAATATATACGTGGATAAAATCCAGTCGCAGAAACGGATGCTCACATGGGCCATCCTTATCATCACCGTGCTCACCCTGGTGTTGCTGGCTCTGCTCACCTACACGCGCAAACAGATGAAGAAGGTGGCCGAAGCACGCAAAACCATTCAGGAAGCCTACGAAAGGCTCAATGAACTTAACACAGAGCTGCAGCAATCCAACCGCAAGCTGCACGACGCCAACCGCGACATCGCCGAAATCTCCGAACTGAAGGAGGTCTACATAGGCCGCTACATGGACCAGTGCCTGGAGTATATCGACAAACTTGACCTCTACCGCAAATCGCTGGGCAAACTATACAATACCGGAAAGACAGCCGAACTTGTCAAAGCCCTTAAATCCACCACACCCATCGACAACGAGCTGAAAGCGTTCTACGACCAGTTCGACCAGACGTTCCTCAGCCTTTTCCCTACATTTGTGGAAGATTTCAACCAGTTGCTGCAACCGCAGGAAGCCATAATCCCCAAGAAAGAGGGCACACTCAACACAGAACTGCGCATCTTCGCGCTGATACGCCTCGGCATCACCGACAGCGACAGCATAGCCAAATTCCTGCGTTATTCGCTCACCACAATCTATAACTACCGGACCAAAGTGCGCAACAAAGCCAAAGGCGACCGCAACCAACTCGAGCAGGAGGTGATAAAACTCGGCCGCCGCAACGATGCCTGAAAAGCATACGGCACTCACATGAATCCAACGCAAACACGCATTGCAAAATTGACCATATGGCGCGTTTCCCTGCCGGAAACGCGCCATTTTCAGCTGTTTTTCACTCCCCCGGCACTACTTATTATCAGCCCTTTCCAGACATCAAATCCCTATCTATCAACCACATAACTTTCAAATACCACTATATTTTCAATATATAGCGTTGACTTGGCTTATTTCAACATATAACTTTGCGATGCGAACATCACATTAAATCTAAATATCCGCAACCATAAAAACATTAAATCCTAATATCAAAAACATGGCAACCAAAAACAACAGACTTCAACATCTGTTCCTGTTGCTGCTGTTTGTTGTCGGCACACAACTGCTGTCGGCGCAACAGATAAGCATAACGGGAACGGTAACGGACCAGAACGGCGACCCGATCATAGGCGCCAGTGTTATCGCAGACAACTCCGGCAACGGAACGGCCACCGACATCGACGGCCAGTACACCATCAAAGCCGATCCCCTGGGGCAGCTGCGCTTCTCCTACATCGGCTACTCATCGCAGACCGTCAACATCGAAGGCCGCAGCACCATCAACGTGACCATGACCGAAAACGAATCGGTGCTCGACGAAGTGGTGGTGATCGGTTACGGTACATTAAAGAAAAGCGACCTCACAGGAGCCGTATCGTCGCTCGGCGCCAAGGACATCAAGGATGTTCCGGTCAACAACGTGGGCCAGGCCATCCAGGGCAAGATTGCCGGTGTCAACATCGTGGGCGGCAACAAACCCGGCGACAACGTCACCATCAAAGTGCGCGGCCTCGGTTCAATCATGAACTGTGACCCCCTTGTGGTAATCGACGGTGTGCCCACCGATCTTGGCCTTAACAACCTCAACCCGCAGGACATCGAACGCCTCGATGTGCTCAAGGACGCATCTGCCACAGCCATCTACGGCTCGCGCGGCGCCAACGGCGTGGTCATGATCACCACCCGCAAGGGTGTCAGCGGCACCTCGCGCCTGTCGGTATCGGTCAACGCCGCATTCTCCAACGCATCCAAGAAGATGAACCTGCTCGACGCCGCAGGCTATGCCGCCCTGAGCAACGACATGCTCTCGCAGGCCGGACACAACACCAACCCCGACTGGGTCGACCCCTCCACTCTCACACGGTCGACAAACTGGGTTGACGAGCTGCTGCAGACAGGCGTGATGCAGAACTACAACGTGAGCTATTCGGGAGGAAACGACAAGGCACACTACTATTTCTCGGCCGGATTCCTCGACCAGAGCGGCATTGTGCGCAACGTTGACTACCGCCGCTTCACCATCCAGAGCAACAACGACGTGAAGCTCAAAAGCTGGCTCAAACTCTCCAACAACCTCCTTTTCAGCGCCGACGTGAAAAAATCCGGTTCCTACAGCATGTGGGACGCCATGCAGGCACTCCCCACCTTCCCTGTGAAGACCGACGACGGCCAGTGGAGCGGCCCCTCGGGCAACTCCGAATGGTATGGCAGCGTGCGCAACCCGGTTGGTGTAAACGAAATGAACCGCAGCAAAACCAACGGCTACAACCTCCTTGCCAATGTGGCAGCCGACATCACTTTCACTCCCTGGCTGCAATTCCGCTCGCTGTTCGGCTTCGACGGAAAGTTCTTCTTCAACGAATCGTTCACTCCTAAATATGACTGGAAGCCCACTCCCGTAGAGGAGAGCACACAGTACCAGTCGTCGAACCGCAACTTCACCTACCTGTGGGACAACTATTTCACATTCGACTACACCTTTGCCAAGAAGCATTCGCTCAACGTGATGGCAGGTATGTCGGCCCAGTGGAACCACGCTTACTGGATGAACGGCCAGATGAACGGCTTCCTGTTCGACAATGTGCACCAGCTTGAGAACGGCGAGAAAATCAACGACCTCGCAGGCTCGCAGAACGAATGGGCACTTCTCTCCTACATGGCGCGTGCCAACTACTCTTACGACAACAAATACCTCCTCACCGCCACCGTGCGCCGCGACGGCTCAAGCCGCTTCGGCAAGAACCACCGCTGGGGCACATTCCCCTCGGCATCGGCTGCATGGCGCATCTCGGCCGAGGATTTCTTCCCGGAAGATATAGCGGTGAACGACCTCAAACTCCGCCTGGGCTACGGTAAGACAGGTTCGCAGGCATCGGTGGGCAACTACGACCACATCCAGACACTCGTCACCCTGCTCTACCCCTTCGGCACATCGCTCGACAACGCCGAACAGTCAGCCCTCTATTCGCAGGTGCTCGCCAACTCGTCGATACACTGGGAAGAGATCGAGCAGTTCAATGCCGGTGTTGACGTATCGCTGCTCAATTCCCGCATCAATGTGTCGCTCGACGGCTACATCAAGAACACCAACTCCATGCTCGTAAAGGCCGCCTTCCCCATCACCACCGGTTTCGAGGACACCTTCGACACCTATATCAACGCCGGCAAGGTGCGCAACATCGGATGGGAACTCACCGCCAACTCCGTAAACCTCACAGGCGAACTGGGCTGGGAAACCAACCTCACCGTAACCTACAACAAGAATAAAATCAAGGACCTCAACAGCGACACACCACTGTGGCGCAACCAGTTCGGCGGTGCCTACGCCACCATGCTGGCAGCCGACTTCCCCATGAACGTGTTCTACGGCTATGTGACCGACGGCGTGTTCCAGACTGCCGACGAGATCCGCGCACACGCCGTGCAGCCCGGTGCCGAACCCGGTGACATCCGCTTCCGCGACCTCAACAACGACGGCGTCATCAACGACGACGACCGCACCGTGATCGGCAACCCCAACCCCACATGGCTCTTCTCCATGAACAACCGCTTCACCTACAAAGGCTTCGAGCTGTCGATATTCCTGCAGGGCGTTGCCGGCAACAAAATCTACAACCGCACACGCTCGGCAATGGAAAGCATGTCGGCCGCCTACAACCAGTATGCATCCACAGCCGACCGCTGGACAGGCCCCGGCACATCGTTTGAAATGCCCCGCGCCGTGTGGGCCGACCCCAACGGCAACAACCGCATCAGCGACCGCTGGGTTGAAAACGGAGCCTACCTGCGACTCAAGAACATCACCCTGGCCTACAACTTCCCCGCACGACTGCTCGACCGCATCGGCTTCGAACAGGCACGCGTAATCTTCTCGTGCGAGAACGTGGCCACCATCACAGGCTACAAGGGTCTGGACCCCGAAGTGGGCATCGACGGCATCGACTACTCGAGCTTCCCGCCTGCACGCACATTCAATGTAGGACTTTCATTCAACTTCTAACCGCAATTCCGACTCATGAAAAAACTGATATATCCGCTGACAGCGCTCCTGCTGGCTGCGTCCTTCACCTCCTGTGAAGATTTCCTTGACAAGACACCATACGACCGCGTTGACCCGCAGACCAACGTGACCGACGATGTGGCCGTGGCCATGGCCAACGCCTGCTACATCCCTCTCCGCTCCTCCAATCTCTACAACCAGCGCATATGGTCGCTCGACATCGTTGCCGGCAACTCAAACGTCGGCGCCGGAGGTGGCGACGACGGTATAGAGACCATACAGGCCGCCAATTTCACCACCCTCAGCGACAACGCAATGGCTCTGTACATGTGGCGCTCGCCATGGATCGGCATCGCACAGTGCAACAACCTCATCAGCGCCCTCAACAACTCTGACGCCGTGAGCGACGACATCCGTGAACGCTCAATGGGTGAGGCCCTCTTCCTCCGCGCGCACTATTACTACCTGCTCGCACGCCTGTACGGCGGTGTGCCCATGCGCCTGGAGCCGTATGACCCCGACACTTCGAGCGCCATTGCACGCACATCGCTCGACGAGACCTACCGCCAGATTATCGACGACTGCTCGCAGGCCATCAACCTGCTTCCCCCCAAGTATGAATACGACGACCATCAGAAAGGCCGTGCATGCCAGGAGGCCGCAATGTACATGCTTGCCGACATCTATCTGACACTCGCTCCATCCAACCCCTCGCTCTACAATGAGGTGATTGACCTCTGCGACGAAATCACCGCCCTTGGCTACGATCTTACACACTGCCCCTATGCCGACAACTTCAACTGCCCGGTGCGCAACGGTGCCGAATCCATCTTCGAGGTACAGTATTCCGGCAGCACCGAATCAGACTTCTGGGGCAACACCCCCTATGCATCATGGCTCTCTACATTCATGGGCCCGCGCGGCTCGGGTCTGGTGGCAGGTTCTTGGGGATGGAACCAGCCCACACAGGAGTTCATGGACCAGTATGAGGAAGGCGACCTGCGCAAACCCATCACCGTGTTCTATGAAGGATGCCCCGACTGGGAAGGCAAAGCCTACCGCCCCCAATGGTCGAACACCGGCTACAACGTGCGCAAGTTCCTTGTATCTAAGGATATCTCTCCCGAAACAGACACCAGCCCCGCCAACTTCGTGGTCTACCGCTATGCAGGCGTGCTGCTGATGCAGGCCGAAGCGTTCAACGAGCTCAACCAGACCACTAATGCCCGTGGCCCCATCAACATCGTGCGTCACCGCGCCGGACTGGCACCACTCCCCTCCACAATCTCCAAAACCGACATGCGTGAGGCCATTATCCACGAGCGCCGCATGGAGCTGGCATTCGAAGGACACCGCTGGTTCGACCTCATCCGCATCGACAACGGCAACTATGCGCTCAATTTCCTGCACTCCATCGGCAAGACAAACGCCACCAAGGAGCGTCTGCTCTTCCCCATCCCGCAGACTGAAATAGACGCCAACCCCCTCATGACCCAGAATCCCGGTTATTAATCCTCAAACCACACAAACAGACATGAAACTGAAATATATATATATCGCCATGTCGGCGACAGTGGCCATGGCTCTCTGCTCGTGCAGCGACAACGATTACACAGAGCTTGACAAGGGCTCGGCCGAACTGGCACTCAGCGCCAACAAAACCGAGGTGGTCCTCGACGAAAAGAATCACGCCGTTGAAGCCCTGTCACTTGTCTGGACCACAGGCACCAACTTCGGCACCGGAGCACGCATAAGCTACACTCTTGAACTTGCCGAAGCTGGTACCGGATTCGCAAATGCCTCCGTCATAAAGGACGCCCAGCAGCAGGTGTACAACTGGAATCCCACCGTCGAGGAGCTCAACGACCTCGTCCGTTCGGAATTCGGTGCACACCCCGGCCAGCCCATCGCGCTCGACGCCCGCCTCACGGCCACAGTTAACGGTATCGACGGCGAACAGGTTGCCGAAAGCCACTTCACGGTGACTCCGTATGAACCTGTGACCACCACACTCTACCTCATCGGCGACGCAACACCCAACGGCTGGAGCGCCGACAATGCCACCGAAATGAGCCGCACGAACAACGGTGTGTTCACCTGGACGGGCAACCTTACTCCCGGTAATTTCAAATTCATTACCACTCCCGGACAATTCCTCCCCTCCTACAACAATAACGGCAACGGCCAACTCGTTTATAGAACGGCCGATGACCAGCCGGACCTCCAGTTCGCCATCGAAGAGGCTCATTGCTACAAAATCGATGTCAATCTGCTTGACCTGACAATGACCTGCACACCCACCGAAGGCATCACACCACCCTACTCGCAGATCTATTTCGTAGGCAACGAAACAGACTGGGGCTTCCGCGAAATGTCGCAGGATCCGCTCGACCCGTTCCTGTTCCGCCTGGGTGTATTCTTCACCAAGGGAGGAGAATTCAAGTTCGGCACAGCCGACGGTTCATGGGAGAACATGTACAAGGCAGCTCATGCCAATGCTCCCTACACCGACCCCGAGGTGGAATTCATCAAGGGCTTCGACCCCGACAACAAGTGGGTTCTCAACGCAGCTGAAACCAATCTGGCCTATAAGATCTGCCTCGACATACGCCCGGGCGCCGAACGTATGCTCATGACACTCTTCACCCCCTACACCGAAATGTACATGGTGGGCGACGCCACTCCCAACGGATGGGACCTCGGCAACGCCACTCCCATGACACAGGATGCTTCGGACCCCAACATCTTCACCTGGAGCGGACATCTCAACGCAGGTGAAATGAAATTCTCCCCCGACAAGCAGGACGACTGGAACGGAGCATGGTTCCTTGCCGCATCCGATGGCGAGGCCCCCACGGGCACAACCCAGAAAGTCATCTTCATCAACAAGAGTGACGACGGGTGTCAGGAACAGTACAAGGACATCTCCGTAGGCAGTGTCGACCTCAAATGGCGCATAACCGACGCGGGCAACTACACTGTAACCCTCAACCAGCTTCTGGAAGAAGTGGTGATTGCCCGGAATTAATCTTTATTACGCACAATCCAACATGCCGAAAATGAATCTACTTATCGCAGGACTGCTGATTCTGTCCACAGCCTGCAGCAACAGTGACGATAATCCAGAACCCGCACCCTCCCCCGTTCCGGGGGGAGGGCCCTCCGGCGGGGTTGAATCGGTGACTCCCATCCGTTCGAACCTCTCGGTCGAACTAAACACCGACAAAGCATGCTACGCGCCGGGCGAAGCCGTGCGCTTCACAGCCTCCGAAGTTCCAGCAGGCGCGCGCATCCGCTACCGCAGCGGAGCCGAAGTGGTCAAGGACGAGCCTCTCACCGCAACTTCATGGACATGGACACCCGCCGGGGCCGATTTCACCGGCTACATGGCCGAAGTGTACCGCCAGGAACCGGACCACAGCGAGACCGTTCTCGGAACGATTGCCGTGGATGTGTCGAGCGACTGGACACGCTTCCCCCGCTACGGCTTCGTGGCCACTTTCGACGGTTCGAAACTCTCCGACGGTGTAATCGAGAACGAAATGGCCTACCTCAACCGCTGCCACATCAACGGCGTGCAGTTCCAGGACTGGCACAACAAGCACCACTGGCCTCTTGGCGGCACACGCGACAATCTGCTCGACGTCTATAAGGACATCGCCAACCGCGACGTGTACACTTCGGTGGTGAAAAAGTACATTGACGTGCAGCATGGCCTCGGAATGAAATCGATGTTCTACAACCTCTGCTTCGGCGCCCTCGACGATGCCGCCTCCGACGGCGTGAAAGAGGAATGGTATGCATTCCGCAACACCAGCCGAGGCGACAAGGACATGCACTCGCTCCCCTCATCGTGGAAGAGCAGCATCTATCTCCTCGACCCTTCCAACCCCGAATGGCAGCAGTACATCGGCGACCGCAATGACGACGTCTATGCCAATTTCGCCTTCGACGGCTACCAGATCGACCAGCTCGGCCAGCGCGCCGACCTCTACGACTGGAACGGCACGAAGCTCAACCTTCCCAAAGGATATGGCTCGTTTATCGATGCAATGAAAACCCGCCATCCGGAGAAACGCCTTGTGATGAACGCCGTGAGCAGCTACGGTGCATCGCAGATTGCCGGCTCGGGCAAAGTTGACTTCTGCTACAACGAAGTGTGGGGCGACGAACCCGATTTCGAGGACCTTCACAGAATCATCAAGGCCAACGACACATACAGCTCCAACTCGCTGCGCACGGTGTTTGCAGCCTACATGAACTACGACAAGGCAGGAAGCACCAGCGGCGAGTTCAACACCCCCGGCATCCTTATGGCCGATGCCGTGATGATGGCCCTCGGCGGCTCGCACCTCGAGCTGGGCGACCACATGCTGTCGCGCGAATATTTCCCTGCCACACCCCTGGCAATGACCGAGGAGCTGCGCACCGCCATGATACGCTATTACGACTTCATGACAGCCTATCAGAACCTGCTGCGCGGCACCTCCACCCAGGCAGAATTCCAGTCCGGGCTTGCATGCGCCGACGCCTCGAAAAAGGTCTCGGTGGCCACATGGCCGCCGAAACGCGGCAACGTCACCACCTACGCCCGCAAAGTGGGTAACGCCGATGTGATTCATCTGCTCAACTTCCGCAACATTGACAACCTGAGCTGGCGCGACCTCAACGGCACCCGCACAGCACCCCGCCTCACCCTCGACCTCCCGCTCACAGTGGATTATCCCACCAAGGTGAACCGCATCTGGACGGCATCGCCCGACTATCACGGCGGCGCCGTGGTGGAACTCCCCTTCACCCAGACCGACGGGAAAGTGACATTCACCCTCCCCTCGCTCAAATACTGGGCGATGATCGTAATCGAATAAACCCGACACCCTTCAAACCTTCAAGAAAGAAAAATGATAAACCGATTTTTAACAGCTGCGCTGGCAGCGATGCCGCTTATGGCCCTTGCGGCCGAAGTGACCTCGCCCGACGGACGGATCATGGTAACTGTCGACACCCCCGACGGAGTGCCCACCTACTCCATGACCTTCGACGGCAAGACAGTGGTGCGCCCCTCGCATCTGGGACTTGAACTGGCCGATGGTCCCGACCTTATGAAAGGCTTTGAAATCATCGGCACAAAAAACGGCTCCACCGACGAGACATGGCAGCCCGTATGGGGCGAGACCCGCGACATCCGCAACCACTACAACGAACTCATAGTGGAGATGAAACAGCCGGAAACCGACCGCTACATGAACCTCCGCTTCCGCGTCTACGACGACGGCATGGGGTTCCGCTACGAATTCCCGCAGCAGAAGAACCTTGTGTACTTCGTGGTAAAAGAGGAGCACTCGCAGTTCGGCATGGACGGCGACCACACCGCATGGTGGATTGCCGGCGACTACGACACACAGGAATACGACTACACGGAATCGCGCCTGTCGGAAATCCGCTCGCTCATGCAGGGAGCCATCTCAAGCAACGCCTCGCAGACACAGTTCTCTCCCACCGGCGTGCAGACCTCGCTGCAGCTGAAAACCGACAACGGCCTATACATCAACATCCATGAGGCAGCCCTGGTGGACTACTCGTGCATGCACCTCAACCTCGACGACAAGAACATGGTGTTCGAGTCGTGGCTCACACCCGATGCCCAGGGCAACAAGGCCTACATGCAGGCTCCTGCCAAGACCCCGTGGCGCACGGTGATGGTGAGCGACGATGCCCGCGACATGCTCGCATCCAACCTCATCCTCAACCTCAACGAGCCCTGCGCCTACGAAGACACCTCCTGGATAAAGCCCGTGAAGTATGTGGGCGTGTGGTGGGAGATGATCGGCCACGGCAAAGAGTGGAGCTACACCTACGACCTCCCCTCCGTGAAACTCGACTCCCTCGACTACAGCCAGACCAAACCTCACGGACGCCATCCGGCCAACACCGAGAATGTGAAGCGCTACATCGACTTCGCCGCCGAGCATGGGTTCGACCAGGTGCTCGTGGAAGGCTGGAATGTTGGATGGGAAGACTGGTTCGGCCATTCCAAGGACTATGTGTTCGACTTCGTAACACCCTACCCCGACTTCGACCTTGAAGGGCTCAACAAATATGCTGCATCGAAAGGCGTGAAACTGATGATGCACCACGAGACCTCAGCCTCGGTGCGCAACTACGAGCGCCACATGGAGCAGGCCTACAACCTGATGAACAAATACGGCTACAATGCCGTGAAGAGCGGCTATGTGGGCAACATGATTCCACGCGGCGAACATCACTACGGACAATGGCTCAACAACCATTACCTCTATGCCGTGAAGGAGGCCGCCAAGCACAAAATCATGGTGAATGCCCATGAGGCAGTGCGCCCCACCGGTCTGTGCCGCACATATCCCAACCTCATCGGCAACGAATCGGCACGCGGCACGGAATATGAGTCGTTCGCCGGCAACAAGCCCTCGCACACCACAGTGCTCCCCTTCACACGCCTGCAGGGTGGCCCGATGGACTACACCCCCGGCATCTTCGAGATGAACATGCAGAAAATCAACCCCAACAGCGTGGGACACGTCAACAGCACCCTCGCCCGCCAGCTCGCCCTGTATGTCACCATGTACAGTCCGCTCCAGATGGCGGCCGACGTGCCCGAAGCCTACGAGCGCTTCATGGATGCATTCCAGTTCATCAAGGACGTGGCAGTCGACTGGGACGACAGCAAATACCTCGAGGCCGAACCCGGACGCTACATCGTGGCCGCCCGCAAAGCCAAGGGCACCGACAACTGGTTTGTGGGATGCACCGCCTCAGAGCATGGACACGCCACCCGCCTGCCGCTCGATTTTCTCGACAAGGGGCGCAAATATGAAGCCGTGATCTACGCCGACGCGCCCGATGCACATTATCTCACCAATCCGCAGGCCTACACCATCACCCGCAAGGAGGTAACCGCCAAAACCAAACTCGACCTCAAGGCGGCTCCCGGCGGAGGATTCGCAATCTCCATCACCCCGAAACAGTAGACTCCCGCAGCAGAAACCTGCAGTATTCCCCATAGGCGCTGTGTCACACATCAACGGCACAGCGCCTTCTTATATGCCTGTGTGCCTCCGGGGGGAACAGACCGGCTGCCATACCGGCTCACAAATGCGGACGGCAGCCCCGCCGCTCTTAATAACGCCTAAGTTCATGGCCATGCGCACACATTTATGGGCATAAAACAACCGGCGTATCATATTTTTTGTTATCTTTGCCTGAACATACCAACGACACATTCAAAACCACAAACTTAATACCTTACCTTAAAATGAGCAAACCATATGTAGTCGGAATCGACATCGGTGGAACAAACACAGTGTTCGGAATTGTCGACGCACGCGGCGCCGTAATTGCAAGTTCCTCCATCAAAACACGCAAACACACTGCGGTGGAAGATTATATCAGCGAACTGCATGCAGAACTTTCAAAACTTATCGCAGAACACAATGCCACCGACAAAATCCACGGCATCGGCATAGGCGCACCCAACGCCAACTACTACACCGGAAACATTGAGGACGGTGTGAACCTCCCCTGGCCCACACCCATCCCGCTGGCTCAGCTGGTGGCCGATAAATTCGGCATTCCGGTATCGGTGACCAACGATGCCAACGCCGCCGCTATCGGCGAAATGACCTACGGCGCGGCACGCGGACTCAAGGACTTCATCATGATTACACTCGGCACAGGCGTAGGTTCTGGCATCGTGATCAACGGGCAGCTCGTCTACGGTCACGACGGCTTTGCAGGCGAACTCGGACACGTGACCATGAAGCGCAACAACGGACGCCTCTGCGGCTGCGGACGCACCGGATGCCTTGAAGCCTACTGCTCGGCCACAGGTGTGGCGCGCACCGCACGCGAATTTCTCGAGGCACGTCCCAACGACGACTCGCAGCTGCGCAACATGCCTATCGACGACATCACGTCGAAGGACGTGTATGACGCCGCTGTGGCCGGCGACCAACTCGCAAAGGACATATTCAACTATACCGGCGAAATCCTCGGTCAGGCACTGGCCGACTTCACCGCGTTCTCCGCTCCCGAAGCGTTCGTGATTTTCGGCGGTCTGGCCAAAAGCGGCGAGATGCTGATGAAGCCTCTGCGCAATTCGTTCGAGAGCCATGTCATGAACCTCTGGAAAGGGAGAGTGAAAATCCTGGTATCCGAGCTCAAGGAAGCCGATGCAGCCGTACTCGGCGCAAGCGCCTTAGGCTGGGAGGCCCGCATCCAGCCCTCCACCGAAGCTGCCGCACCTGCTGCTCCGGCAGCTCCCTCGCCCATGGCCTGATCCATAAGGCAGCACAATCTGCAGCAAAAAACAATGCGCCGTGTCTCCTCAATCCAGAGACACGGCGCATTGTTTTTTTATATCACTCTGTGTTTCTTTACATCACTCAGTCCGAACCGTTGCCCGGCTGTCAGCCGCGACGCATGGCATCGCGCCGCGACATGTAATCGCCCAGCCACAGGCCGCCTATAATGAGGCATGCCCCGAAACACCCCATCAGCGTGATCGGGTCGTTTGCAAACAGAATGGCCGCAATGACCATTGTGGCTATGGGCTGCACATACAGATAATTATTGGTGGTGATCGCACCGAGCACTCCCATCACGGCCGACCAAAGTATATAGGCGGTCATGGAGCAGATAACCCCGAGAAACAGCAGATTGCCCAGCACCTCCGGACGCAGCAGCACCTGCGGCGACGATGCAGGCTCTGCCGAAACAAACCAGAATGGCAACGCCGTGATCAGTCCGTAGAAAAATGTTTTGCGCGTGATGAACTGCGCGGAGTATGTCACATTAAGCCTTCTGAGCACCACCGAATAGATTGCCCATGCAAAAGCCGCGCCCAGTGCCAGGAAATTTCCGACCATCGCGCTGGCCGAGCCTGCCGCCTGTGACGAGAAATCAAGGCCGTCCTTAAACACTATGCACCCCACACCGAGGAACGCTATGACCGACCCGATATAGGTCCATCGTCCCGGCCGTTCCGACTTGTAGAGCGCCCCCACAAGCAATGTGGTGAGCAGAGGCGACAGCGTGGTGATCATCGACACATCGCTCACACGCGTATAGTTCACAGCCGTGTTCTCGGCTATGAAATATATAGAGCCTCCGCAAAGGCCGCACACGGCAAAAAACAGTTCGTCGCGCCAGTTGTCGGCAAACAGCTTCTTGTGGCACGCCATCAGCACCAGCGTATAGGCCAGCACGAAACGATATATGTAGATTTCCACCGGACCGAGCCCGTTGTTGGTAAGCACCTTGGTGCTTACGAACGAAGCACCCCACGCCACCACAACCAGCAGCGCGCAAAAATGACTTATCAGACGTGTTTTCCCGGTATTGCCCTTCCAAAATGACGACGCCATAAAAATTTTTATGCTTTTAGTGTCGATTCTTTATTGTTTTCCCTCCCCATTGGCGAAATTAAGCATTTTCCGGCAATCCTCAAAAAAAGATTGTCATCCGTTAAGGATTTTTTCAACCGGCAACGCCGGCGCCGTCAGCCATTCACACGCACGCTCAAAAAAATTCCGGGACAAAGACCACGGCAAACAAAACCGGCACGGAAATTGTATTTAATAGAAAAAACGTAACTTTGCACCGACACACTAACAACATAACAACATAACGACATGAAATCATTAAAGACAATTTGCTGCGCTGCTCTGGCAGCCGGAATGCTCCTTTCAGGATGCTCGTCAATGAACAACACCGGTAAAGGCGCCCTTATAGGCGGCGGTGGCGGTGGCGCGCTCGGCGCTGGCATCGGCGCTCTGATCGGCGGCGGCAAGGGTGCTGCCATCGGCACCGCCATCGGTGCTGCCGTAGGCGCGGGCGCAGGCGCACTCATTGGCAAGAAAATGGACAAACAGGCGGCCGAACTGCAGCAGCAGCTCAAGGACGCCGAAGTGCAGACCGTGACCGACAACAACGGCCTGCAGGCCATCAAGGTCACCTTCCCCGGCGGAATCCTTTTCCCCACAAACGGAACGTCGCTCAGCGCCAACGCTCAGACCGAACTTGCACAGTTCGCCAATTCACTCCGTCAGAACCCCGACACCGACGTGCAGATCTACGGATTCACCGACAACACCGGCTCGATGGAAGTCAACACCCGTGTGAGCAACGGCCGCGCGGCTGCCGTCCAGAGCTTCCTCGCCAACAGCGGCATCTCACCCACACGTCTGCGTGCGCAGGGCGTGCCTATGGCCGACTATGTGGCATCGAACGACACCGCTGCCGGACGCGCGCAGAACCGCCGCGTGGAAATCTACATCACAGCCGACCAGAACATGATCAACCAGGCCAACGCAGGCACCCTGCAGTAAGAACCACTCGGCGCGGCCCGGCACTCGTCCGGAGCGCGCCGACACAGAACACAACGGGGGCGGACCACATTGCGGTCCGCCCCCGTTGGCATCATTCAGCCCTGTGTGAGGGCCTCCAATCAGTCCTTATAATAGTTCTTTATGTCTCTTGATTTGTCCTGCGTTGTGGTGCGGGCGTTATATTTGACCGAACCGCCCGACGAGGCGCCCACCGACGCCGTCCCGGCCTTCAGGTCCCGGGCGTTGACCGACGCTCCGCTCGAAGCACCGAGGTCTACATTCTGAGCCTGCCCTTCAAGCTTGATCGAGGCGCCGCTTGAGGCATCGGCATCCACTTTCACGGCCTTGACGCCGCTTATCTTTATCTCTGCGCCGCTCGAGGCATCTGTATCCATCTCATTCACCCTTGCCGCCATCACCTTTACAGAAGCTCCGCTCGAGGCATCGGCCTCGAATTTTCCGGCCTCAAGGCTGCCGATCTCAATCCAGCTTCCACTCGAGGCCGAGAACTCAAGTTCGTAGACGTTTGGAAGCGATGCCGCTTTGACCGATGCACCGCTCGAGGTTTCAATCTCCTTCAGCGACGGCGAGGAAAGCTGCACCTTCACACCATCCTCCGATTTGAGTTTGCGTAGCAGGTCGGAAAACGACGACACGTCCTGATACTGGCGCGATTTGAAATTCAGTTTCAGTTTGCCACCCTCCTGTTTCACATCGAGCCGCTCCATCAGGCATGCCGGAGCCGTCACCTTCATTTCGCGTGTCGCACCGGGTGTATAGGTCACATTTATGCCTGAGGCCACGTCAAGTTGGTCGAACTGCCGGATGGGAAACGTCTTGCTCACCACTTTTTTGTCCTGTTCCGACAGAGCTTTTGTACCGCTGTACACGCATCCCGAACCCATCATGCTCATCACGGCCACCATGACCGCAACTCTGAGCCCTTGCATTGTTTTTTTCATATCTGGCATCTTTGTTTTTGTATATTAGATGCGCGTTGTGGCCGAAAGGTTGCAGCATGCACAAAAAAAATGCACCGGCACAATCCTGTTGCGGAATGATGCCGGTGCATTGTGAGTTCCGAAAACCCGGAATCGGAGCTGCTTGCGCTCCTTTCGGATTTATTTACGGATGCCGAGCTCTTTCTGGGCGATGATGGCACGGTAGCGGGTGATGTCCTTCTTGATCAGGTAATCAAGCAGACGGCGGCGCTTACCAACCAGAGCTTTGAGGGCACGTGCAGTTGTATGATCTTTGTGATTTGACTTCAGGTGCTGAGTCAAATGAGCGATACGGACCGAGAATAATGCAATCTGGGCTTCAGGAGAGCCAGTGTCAGTCTTGCCCTTACCGTATTTCTCGAAGATCTCTACTTTTTCGTCAGAATTTAAATGCATTCTTTCAGAGATTTTTAAGAGGTAAAAAAAGAAAAAAATTTAATCACAGGCAAACCATGACTGCCTCGCGGCCGCTGCGGCTTTTCGACGAGCCCGGGCACACGCATTGCCGGTTTGCTGCCGCAAAGGTACATCTTTTTTGCGTAACCCGCAACATTTCAGCAAAAATATCTTTCCCCTCACCCTGCCGTCAACTTTAAAGGGCCGCAGCTACCCAGCGGATACCGGCAATACGCTTCATAAACGAAGAATCTTTTCGGATTTTCCAATTTATTATAGGCGCCCTTCACACTATCGCCAGAGGCGATGGGCCGTGGTTAACCCCATGAAAGCGCAGCGCATCATGGGGTGAATAGGGTGGAGTGAACGACGCACCTCGAAGAGGTAGCGGCCGTGGATAGATGGGAAAATGTGGAATAATGTTGCTAACAGGGGGATTTCACAGCCGCGACCTCTCCGAGGTGCACTCCATCCGTTCTCCAGCACCCCATGATGCGCTTCGCTTTCATGGGGTTAACCACAGCCCATCGCCTTCGGCGATTCCAACGGGAAAGGCGATACCAACGGAAAGGAGTGAATGCACAGGCTGACGGAAATACTGTCAAGAGAACATTCAAAATCTGCTGACACCTTCCCACATGTTAAAATTGCAGATTAAAATTGCAGGGAGCGGGGAGAATCGGCGGCAAAAAATTTGCGCAATCGAAAAAATATCAGTAATTTTGCCCCGCAAAAGTCCGGAAAGGCAAGCTGTTAAAGCTGCAACATCTCAGGTTGCGAAGCCCGCATCCGGTGTTAAGGCTTTGTCCTAAAGCCTTAAACGCATCTGCCGGGCTGCTTTGCCAAAGGAATTAAAAAACAAAACGACATAACAAGACTCAACAAAAATGATTATCGTACAAGTTAAAGAAGGCGACAACATCGAAAAAGCTCTCAAAAAATTCAAACGCAAATTCGAAAAAACCGGTATCGTAAAAGAACTCCGCAGCCGTCAGGCATTCGAAAAGCCCTCTGTCACAAACCGCAAGAAGATGATGAAAGCGGTTTACGTGCAGAAACTCCGCATGGTGGAGGAATAATCACGCACTGACATTTTGCTGTTTTTTCATGGCGGCAACTAAAAATTTGTTTGCTTAGATTTGCAAATAAAAAAAGATTGCTATAACTTCGTGAATCGGCCACAAGCTGTGACCCCATCCGCCGGATGCACCGCCATCAGGCAAACCTAACCGCCATCACGAAGCGCCAATGTTGATAAATTCATTTTTGACATATCTGCGGTGTGAGCTGAATCGTTCGGCTCACACCGTTTTGGCATATGCCAACGACATTGAGCAGTTCGCCAGCCACGTCACAGGCGGCAAGCCCGACGAGTTCCAGCCCGAGACCTGCCGCCAGGCCGACATACGCCAGTGGATTCTCTCCCTGAGCGAGAACGGTGTGAGCCAGCGGTCGATAAAGCGCAAACGCTCGTCGCTCAGCGCCCTGTTCCGCTACCTGATGCGCACTGGCGCCATGACCTACAACCCCGCAGCCGAAGTGCCGCTTTCAAAAACTCCACGCAAGCTCCCGGTGTTTGTCCGCCAGGCCGAAATGGCAGAGACCATTGCCGACATGGAGCAGCATCCTCATGCGCACACCGACTTCGAAGCCTGCCGCAACCATCTGATCGTGTTGATGCTCTACACCACCGGCATGCGCCTGAGCGAACTCATAGGCCTCAAAGATGCCGACGTGGACACACCGCGCGGCGAACTAAAAGTGCTCGGCAAACGTAATAAAGAAAGAATAATCCCTTTCGGCACAGAGCTTGCGCAGGCCATAGAGAGCTACCGGGAGCTGCGCGACACATCGGCCGACCCGTCGCCCGAAGGGAGGCTGTTCGTGCTGCCCGACGGCAAGCCGCTCTACCCCGTGCTGGTGCGCCGGCTCGTGAAGAACGCACTGACAGGACATACACACGCCACCCGAATGTCGCCACACACGCTGCGACACTCATTCGCATCCGACATGCTAAACAACGGAGCCGACCTCCGCAGCGTGCAGCAGCTTCTGGGGCACGAATCATTGGAAACCACACAGGTCTATACACATATAACCTACCGCGAACTTAAACAAAATTACCAACTCGCGCATCCGCGCGCAAAACAAAATCAAGGAGGATTTTAGATTATGGACGTAAGAATTCAAGCCATCCATTTCGATGCAACCGAAAAGCTCGTTGCCTTCATCAACAAGAAAGCTGAACGTCTGGCACGCCATAACGCCGCAATCACCACCTTCGATGCAAAGCTGTCGGTGGTTAAGCCTGAAACGGCAATGAACAAGGAGGCCGTGGTGAAAGTCACAATGCCGCAAGGCGAGATGGTGGCCACCAAAGTGGCCGACTCCTTCGAGGAAGCCATCGACCTCTGCCTCGAGGCTCTGGAGCGCCAGCTCGAAAAGCGCAAGAACGCCTGATGCCACCATCTCCTCCCTCCACCGACATACCAGAAAAAGCAACGTATCGCGCCCCAGTGCCGACACGTAACGACAAAACAACTATCATAAAACAGAACAAGCCGCATCGCCCTCCGCAGCGATGCGGCATTGTTTCATATATCCCACAACGGAACGACCCGAAAATCCGGTGGATCTTGGGTCAAACCATTCAATAGATGACTAAGGCTATCGCCGGAGGCGATGGGCCATGGTTAACCTCAT
>DBFWRP010000454.1:0-1768 GCA_048222005.1 Muribaculaceae bacterium
CTCAGATGCAGGCCAGCGTGGATCGTTCAACGTAATTCTTGTTATCGGTTTTCCCGCTAACGGATTGGATTTTACTTGCGCCATAGCTAGTTTTTCTCTTAGATTAGCAGGTTCAGTTCTTCCTGTTGAACCACGTGAAACATAAGTATTGACACGGGAATTTGTGGCAGATATTACATATCCGGAAGCCCCGCCAAAAACAGCCCCACCAGCGGTTGCAGCAACAGTTCCCCAATTGCCGCGTGAATTGAATTCTTTTACAGAATTCGAATTTGCAGCAGCCGCAAATGCAGACATTCCATATGCTGTTGCCGAGCCAATAAATGTACCCGCGGCAATTGTTGAAGCTGTAGTTGCTGCTGCAGCACCGCAACCAACCATACCAACCGCCGTTGCAGCGGCCGCAAATCCCCCACAAGTTACTACTGTTGCCACTGCACAACCGGCTACAACTAATGCCCCAAGCGCCCAATGCCACCACGCTTCACCAGTCGGGTCAGTTCTGTTCACCGGGTCATTCCCGCAGTACGCAAACAGATTGGAATCAATGAAATCCGTAATAGATAACTGACCATCCGCATTAATGAACCGGCAGATGGCCGGGCCATAATAGCGGCTCTGGAGGTAGTAGAAGCCGGTCTCGGCGTCGTAGTAATAGCCGCGGTAGCGAAGGGGGTTGAGGTCGCCGATCGCCGCGTCGCTGCTGTTGTACACCGTGCAGCTGCCCCAGGCGTCATAATTGTAGGACGCGACCATGGTGCCGGACGAGTCGAGGATGGCCGCCACGTCACCCTGTGCATTGACAAGGTAATAGTACAGCTCCGCCTCCGACCCATGCTTATAGATCATCGCGAACGGCTGGTTGCCGTCGTCGTAGACAAACTCGAGGGACTTATTGCCCCACTGCTGACGCATGACCTTGCCGGAGAGCGTCGTGTAGGTATAGGTCGTATCACCGACCTGCTTGCTGCTGCGGACACCAGCCATGTCATAGGCGTACTTCACGGTCTGGCCGCCCACGACGGCCTCCGTGAGCTGACGCCCTTTCGACCAGTCGAAATGGTAGTCACGTCCGTTGTAGTACGTGACCGGGTTGCCGGAGGACGGGAGGTCGCTCGTCTGCGACTGCCCCTCATACAGGACATCCTTGGTCGTACCGTTTGCCGTCACGCTCGTGAGCAGATCCGGCCACGAGGGGTTCGTGTAACCAAAGGACTTGAACGTTGTGCCGCCCCTCGTAATACTCCGGATGTTGCCCGCCGTGTCGTAGGCGTATGTAACAGCATACATTGTCAACCCTATGGGCGTTTCCTTGACGAGCTGACCAAGTCCGTCGTAGTCATACAACATGCCCGCGCTGTCGGACGCCATGACCGACTTGATGTTGCCAGCATCGTCATAGGTATACGTGAAGCTGCGGCTGCTCGAGCCGAACGTGTAGCCCGTGCTCGCCAGACGCGTGCCCATCCGGTTGCAGCCGTCATCCTCCGCGATGACCGCATAGGTATAGGTGCGGTCATAGACCTTGGTCTGCGTCCCGTTCTGGTCGGGCACCGTGACCGTCTTTTTCTCAAGCTGGCGGAGGTCATTGTACTCGTACTTAGACGTGATCGCAAGCTGGTCCGGAATCGTGGTCGTGATGGCGCTGATCGTGCCATCGACCTGTTTGCCGTCACTATTCTGGCCGGTGTAGGTATAGCTCTGCCGGAACGTGTCGCCGCCGAACTGCCACGACTGCGATGTGAGCCGGTTTGCGTTGTCGTACATG
>DBFWRP010000455.1:0-1110 GCA_048222005.1 Muribaculaceae bacterium
CATCAGGATGGGGCGCAGACGGACTTTTGCCGCACTGTATGCCGCTTGTGCCAGTGTCATGCCTTCCGACCGCCGCTTGCCTGCATATTCGGTAAGCAGGATGGCGGTCTTGGCAAGCAGGCCGATAATCATAATCAGACCGGTCTGCATGTAGATGTTGTTCTCCAGACCGAAGAGCCATGCGAACAGGAAACTGCCCATCAACCCGCAAGGCACTGCCAGCAGAACCGCAAAGGGAATAAACACGCTTTCGTACAAGGCACACAGAATCATATAGACCAGGACCATACAGAGCAGGAATATCAGCGTGGCATTGTTGGTTGTCTTGCTCTCCTCGCGCGAGATGCCGCCAAACTCGTAGGTGTAATTTGCCGGGAGAACCTTGCGTGCCGTCTCACTGATGGCTTCGAGCACCTGCCCCGAACTGTAACCCCGGGCCGGAGACCCATTGATGGAGATGGCATTGAACAGGTTGAAGCGGGTGAGGTCTGACGGACCGTTGGTCTTGGTCAGACGCACGAACCGGCTCAACGGTGCCATGCCGCCATCAGAGGTGCGTACATAGATATGATGAATGGACTCTGCATTCACACGGTATTCCGCCGGAGCCTGCATGGTGACGTGGTAGAGCTTGGAGAAGCGATTGAAGTCGGAAACATATTGTCCGGTATAATAGCCCGACAGGGTGGAAAGCACCTCTGCGGGCGACACTCCCGACTGCTCGCATTTGGCGGCGTCGATATCCACCCAGTATTGCGGATAGTCTGTGGCAAAGGAGGAATAGACTTCGCCTATTTCGGGCCGCTGCGACAAGGCCTCGACAAACTTGTCCGCCTCTTTCTTGAAAGCGGTAATGTCTCCGCCTGCCTTGTCCTGCAAGTAGAGCTCAAAGCCGTTCCCCATGCCATATCCGGCTATCATTGGGGGCGACATGGCAAACACCGTGGCATCAGGGATGTCGGAGGTGGCGGCATAGATTTTTCCGATGACGTCGTTGACCGCCTGCCCCTCTCCCTCACGCTGTTCCCAGTCTTTGAGTGTCACGAAATACATGGCCTGCGACGGACCGGAACCGCTGAAAGAGAAGCCGGCAACCGCACCGTTGTATTC
>DBFWRP010000456.1:0-14321 GCA_048222005.1 Muribaculaceae bacterium
CAGTAACCATAATCTAATGCAATCAATCATGCGTAAATTTGTATTCGTTTTGTTTGCCGTCAATTTTTCTACGATGATGTTCGCTTCCGAGCAGACTGATTCTATCTCGAAACAGCTTGATGAAGTGGTGGTAGAGGCAGCTCCGGTGATGCGTATGGCCGACAAGATGATTTATTTCGGTACGAAAGAGGCCCGGAAACATTCGAATAACGGCGTGTCGTTTCTTCGCAATCTGCATATTCCCGAAGTTGTTGTAGACCCGGTAAATGGAGGGGTGTCGTCGCCGTTAGGTAATGTTCAGATTCGAATCAACGGCAGGCAGACGTCGGAGAAGGAACTTGCATCCCTTATGCCGTCGGATATAGTGAAGGTTGAATTCTACGATAACCCCGGTGTGGCCTACCAGGGAGCCGGAGCGGTTGTAAATTTCATTGTGAAACACCGCACTACCGGCGGCGAGTTTATGGGCTGGGTGAAACCTTGGCTGAAGAGAACTCCGTTATCGGGCGATGCATCACTTTCGCTCAAGCTCAACAGCGGACGCTCGCAGTTCGGGTTAAGCCTTTATGACGAGCTGCGCAATCGAATCAAAATCTGGCGCGAATATGACGAGCGGATTAAATTTCCCGACGGCAATGTGTGGATGCGGAAAGAATCGCCGGATGATGGAATAAACGAAACCAATGATGTAACCGCGAAAGTGTTTTATAGCTATGTTGTGCCTGAAAAAACATATATTTATGTTGATTTCGGATTTTTAGGCCATTCACCGGAGATAAACAGATATCACGGAACCATGTCCTCCATTATGCAGGGTGAGGAAAATGCGCGTGTGTCGGATTTGTCGGTGGAAAAGACGGCCTATCGGCAAATCCCCTCGATAAGCCTTTATCTGGAGCAGCAATTAGGTCACAACCAGATGCTCGTTGCCGATGCTGTGTGGAGTTATGGTAAAATCAAATCGCGCAATTACAGTCTTGAGACACCACTGACGGGAAGTGACGCGGATGCTTTTATGGTGGATAACGTTGTGCGGAGTAACGCAATGCAATTCGGTGTCAAGGCTCAATATATAAAGCGGTGGAACAAATACCGTTTCACCGGTGGTTTACAATGGAACGGGTCGAATACAAAGTCTGTTTATGAGCCATATAATGAGGGTGAGATCCGATTGCGTAGAAACTTTGTCTATGGCTTTGCAGAACTTATGGGCATGTTCGGAGAGTTTTCTGCCGCCGCAGGAATCGGAGTGTCGTACGAGGGGCAGATTTCAAAGGAATCCGGTCTTGACGAGCATGCCGTCACTCCTGAGCCACACATTTCGCTGATGTGGCGACGAAACTGGTCGGCGCTTAATTTGACCGCCTATTACACTTCGCGTTTACCTAATGCCGTGGAAACCTCTCCGGTGATGCAGCAGGTGGATCATGTAATATTTTCGCAGGGCAATCCCGATTTGCGTGCTGAGGGAAGATTCAGTACCGCATTGAAGTGGGGACAGAACTTTCAGCGTGTGAACTCGTCGATTATGACAGGGTTCTACGGAACCACACACAACGGCATAAGCGGATTCTACCGATGGACTGACGACGGGCGCCTCTTGTCGTCCTACGATAATAATGGCTACACACGGGCATGGTATGCAATGGCATCCGCATCGGTCAAGGTAATTCCCGAATGGATATACGTCAGCGGTTATTTGCGGTTCATGCGCACATATACCGGTGGGACCGGCTATCGCCACACATATTCCGACTGGAGCGGAAATGTTAATCTGTCGGTTATGCATTGGGGATTCCAGTTAGGATTGATGTACTCGAGAAACATGGCACAGGTATATTCTGAAATTATCAGCCGCAGGGATAGTCAGAGTGCGGTAATGTTATCGTATAATTGGAAAACCTGGCAGTTCGGAATTAGTGTTTCGAATCCCGTGGGCAAGTTCGGGCAGAAGATACAGCAGAACGGCACATGGTATAATTATGAGCAGACTGTGCGTTCAAAGGGATTTGAGAAGCTTGTGATGCTTAATGTGAGCTATAATCTGCAGTGGGGCGTACAGAAGCAGTCGCGTAACAAACAGATTTCGGCTTCCGACGAAATTCAGTCGTTAAGCGCCGCAGGGCGTTAATCGGTCTGCATTGATTGAATCAGTAATTAAGTAAACTCAAATCCATGTATGCGTAACGCATTCCCACTATCCCGACAGCACGATTCGATGCAATGCGGTGCGGCGTGCCTGCAGATGATATGCAGGCACTACGGTCGCAGTTACGGTGTTCATTTCCTATCACGCATGTGTGGTGTGAGTAAGGTGGGGGTATCGCTGACAGGAATAAGCCGGGCTGCCGAGCAGTTGGGTTTTGACACGTTTTGCTGTAAAATATCTGCCGGTGACTTATCGAATGCGCCGTTGCCGTGTGTGCTGCATTGGAATCAGAATCATTATGTGGTGCTCTATAAAATAAAAAATGGGCGCAGATTCTGTGTGGCGGATCCCGGTAAAGGGAAGCTTTGTCTGTCCTATCAGGAGTTTGTCAGTCATTGGGCTTCAATACATGAGGGAGATGGAAGCAAAGGCATTGCAATGTTTCTGCAAACAACCGAACGGTTCGGTTCGGTTGATGAACCGATGGAAGAACGTCCCGATTGGTTCGGATTCCTTAAGGGGTATATTTCAGGTTACAGCCGGCAGTTCATATGGATTTTTCTTGGGCTGTTGTTGGGGGCGGTACTTCAGCTTGTATTGCCGTTCCTGATGCAGTCGATTGTCGACAGAGGGATTAAAAATAGCGATATCGGCTTTATCTGGCTTGTTCTTCTCGGCGAGATGATGATTGTGACGGGACTTACGGCAGTGGATTTCATCCGCCGCAAAGTTCTGTTGCATATATCCATGCGAATAAACATTTCACTGATAGGCGATTTCTTCAGGAAACTGCTGAAACTTCCCATGTCGTTCTTCGATACAAAACTCATGGGCGATTTGTTGCAACGCATCGGCGATCACACTCGTGTGCAATCGTTTCTTACTGGAGAAGTGCTCGGAGTTTTATTTTCGATTTTGAGTTTTTTGATACTTGGGGGTGTCCTTTTCATATATAACAGTACGGTATTCATGATTTTCATGGCAGGCAGCATATGCTACACGCTTTGGAATATGTTGTTTCTGGAAAAACGAAAACTATTGGATTACAGGCTTTTCGAGGCACAGACCATCAATCAGAACCGTACCTATCAGTTTGTGACTTGCATGCAGGAAATAAAATTGCAGGATTGCGGAGAAAGGAGACGGAAGGAATGGGAGGAGACGCAGACCGATTTGTTTGCTGTGAAAATGAAGTCCCTTAAGCTTCAACAGAATCAGGAAGCCGGCGCCGTATTCATAAATGAGATAAAGAACATCCTTATCACTGTATTTGCAGCTATGTCGGTTATCGACGGGCAGATAACGCTGGGGGTAATGTTGGCGATACAGTATATCATCGGGCAGCTGAATTCGCCGGTCGAGCAGCTTATGTCGTTCCTTTATTCGCTACAGGATGTGAAGATTTCGTTGGAGCGCATAGGTGCAGTTCACAGCGAGTGTGATGAATCAGTTGGGGGAATGCTGTCGGAATTCCATGATAAAAACCGTTCGATGGTTCTTGAAAATGTGTATTTTAAATATGACCGGCATGCATCGTCAAACATCATTGACGGAGTGTCATTTGAGATTCCGATGGGCAAAGTGACAGCAATAGTCGGCGTTTCAGGGTGTGGAAAGACCACTTTGATAAAACTTTTACTCAGATATTATCCCGTTATGTCAGGCCTCATATCAGTAGCCGGCCGGGATATTGGCAGTTATGAACCCAATTGGTGGCGCCGTCAATGTGGGGTTGTAATGCAGGACGGAGTGATATTTACCGAGTCGATCGCGCGCAACATAGCGGTTGATGATAGGGCAATTGACGAAGACCGGATGAAGGAGGCGGCGAAAATAGCTTGTATAGATGGGTATATCAATGGGCTGCCGTTGGGCTTCGACACAATTATAGGCGCCGATGGAATGGTGCTTAGTCAGGGCCAAAAACAACGCATATTGATTGCTAGAGCAGTTTATAAGAATCCTGATTTTTTGTTTCTTGACGAGGCCACCAATGCGCTTGATGCGCGTAATGAGCGCGACATAGTAGAGAACTTACAGGAATTTTTCCGTGGCAGGACGGTTGTTGTTGTCGCTCACAGATTGTCGACTGTGAGCAATGCGGATCAGATTGTAGTGATGGATGGTGGCAGGGTGGTAGAGATTGGAAATCATACCACTTTGACCGAACGCCGTGGAGTATATTATGATCTTGTGCGTAATCAGCTTGAACTCGGTGCGTGACTTTTATTAGTTGAGGAGGGTGAGGATTTGAGGTAGGAGGGGATGAGGGGGTGCGTTGAGCAGGGTGTGGACGATGGGGGTGCAGATGTGTGACTCGGTGGCGTCCTGCGATGCGATGCGGGCTTCTATGGCATCGCGGGTGGCATTATCGCGCTGTGTGGCACGTGCAATCCGGATTTCCGGCGGTGCTTCCACGAGCCATGCCTCATCGGCCATTAGGTCGAGGCCGGAGGAGTGTGGGATGGCTGTCTCGGCAAACATGTTTTTACGGTTGTAGCCCGTTGCTGCGAGTCCCTCACGGAATCGCATAATATCGGTTTTTACCGCACCATGCACAAGGGCGTTGAGACGGTTCAGCTTTTCGCTGTCGGAAAACACTGCCTGCGCCAGGGTGGGACGATGGATGGATGGTGTGCCTTCAATGTATTTTATAGCCTCGCGGCAGATGTCGGTGGCAATGGCATCGATTATGTCGCGGCTGTTGTCCATTATGCGCCTGGCCTCGGTGTCGCTGTCGTAAACGGCGTAACCCATGTGTCGCAGTATTTTGCAAACCACCGATTTTCCTGCTCCGATTCCTCCGGATATGAGAATCAGGCGTGGCAAATTATGGTTTGGTATGTGCATCGGTGCGGACGTCAGTTTACGTGTTCGACAACAAATTCCACCTCCGCAGGATTAAGTGCCACACTCCTGTATAGGTCGGGGAGTTTCTGCAGATTTACACTCAGAGTGGTTGACACTGAGGTTATTTCATTGAAATCCACGGTGGCCTTAACATCGTGGGGCACGCTGCCGTACATGCTTTTGGGAAGCAGATAGCTCACTTCTGTCATTGACGGGAAGGTAATCAGGCGTACACCTATCGGGACATTGATGGCATGGATTGGCACAGATATTTTTTTTGCCACAAGGGGTTCCACGGGAAATGTGACTGTGACGGATGACGGGATGGCCCGCATTCCTTTCGGAACAGCCACATTTACGTTCATCGTGACTGAATCGGCAAGATTTGCCAGCGCCACTTCAACAGTCGACAGTGAGCGGATTTTGTATAGGTCGGGCGTGTTGGCGTAAAGCATCACTGAGTCCACATCGGTTACAGGATGCCCGGCATAAACGTATTGCGGTTGGGTGTGTATGTCGCTAAGGACGTTAAGTGCCACTTTTACTCCGGGCTGGGTGGTGTAGATTAGTTTCAGCGAGTCCGGTCGGGTGGCCACAATGGTGGCTCCGGTTCCGAAGATGCCACGCACGGCCGAGTTGAGTTTCGCGGGGCTCAGCAGCAGTGTGCTGTCGTTGGGTTGTGCGAAGTCAGCGAAATTAAGTTTCATTGAGGGGTTGTTGCCCCAGCTGAACTTCATCAGGTCCGAGCCTTTGTCCTTAACGGTGATGCTCAGCACCGGATTCTGGCCCGACAGAATTGTGGCTTCGGGCGGGAAGTTCTCAATCTGCACCGGTACGGCATAGTCTTTTTGGATATAGTCGTTGAGCGCAAGCAGAAACCAGAATACGGTTGAAATAAGTAAAAAAACAAAAAACGTGAGAACATTGCGCCCCTTTGCAGAGCGCAACATCTCACGGATATTATTGACTGTGGCCCTTAATTCCAATGGAATCAGGAATTTAATGTTGGCTTTTCGTGAATGTCAAACCAAATGGAATCAGGCGTTCTTTTTGGCTTCAGTCTCGGCTTGTGCATCGGCAGCTGAGGGGTAGACCGAACCTTTGTCGATGCGGATGGAAACTCCGTCGGAGATTTCGAGCAGAATGTAGGCTTCGCGTATTTCCTTGATTTTGCCATGAATACCACCGGCTGTAATCACGTTGTCGCCTTTTTTGAGACCTTCGCGGAACTGGCGGATCTGTTTCTGTTTTTTCTGCTGCGGGCGAATCATCATGAAGTAGAAGATTGCGATGAGGAGCACAATCATGATCATGCCCGACCAACCGCCGCCTGCCTGAGCTTGCTGAAGAGGGATTAACTGTAACATATGCATTAATTTGATTTAAATTTTCAGATAAGGATTATGAGAGAAATGAAGATTATCAACTGTAGTTTATTTGTTGGCTTGGCCTGTTTCTTTATTTTTGAATCAGACCTTCCTCGCGGAGGTAGTTGGCAACCGAGAAGAGCACTCCGTTAACAAACTGGCCGCTGCGCGGTGTGCTGTAGAAGTTGGCTATCTCCACATATTCGTTCATAGTGACGGCAAGGGGGATGGCCGGGAATTTTATCAGCTCAGAGATGGCTGTGATAAGGATCACGATATCCATGAACGCCAGGCGCTCGGGATCCCAGCTGCTGCCGTTGATGAACCTCTCCACGTAGCCGCGGTAGGTGTCGCGGTTCTTGATGGCGGTGAGGAACAGCTCGGGGCCGAAATTGGCATCCTCGTCATCCTTATATATCGGCATCAGCGATACTTCGGCCGACTGTGCCGAGGCGAAATGCTTTATCGATTTCAGCACGAAGGTGCCCATGGTTGCAAGGTCGTCGTTCCAGTAGACCGAACGGTTTTCAAGCGCTTCGGCAAGGACATCCGACGGGAACACCACGTTTTTCAGCAGGTTGCGCCAGAGGTCGCAGTCGTTTGCAAAATCGGTTGACGGAGCTGCCATGTAGGTGCGGTAGATTTCCGATTCCTTGATTTTGTCGAGCATCTCCTTTAGCATGAAATAATCCGATTCCCAGGAGAACGGACGTCTTTTCAGATACTCGGCCATGTCCGGGTTGTTGCGTATGGCATTTACCAGGGCATTGTCGACGAACCGCATGTTGGGGTTCAGCTCCTCGTCGGTGGGGCAATATTTCTCTTTGGCTGTTTCAATGCGCTCCGCTTCAAGGTCGGTGATGAACACCGGCAGCATCAGCAGAGCGTGGTAAAGCTCGTAAGCCTTTTCAAGCGATTCGGCAAGCGATTTCTTGGCATCGGTGTAGGAGCGCTCGGAGTCGTTGTATTCGCGAAGCGACTCTATAGCCATCTGCAATCCTTTCTGGTAGCCTGCGAGCGAAAAGTTTTCGTCTGTGCGGGCTGCCTCCAGCATCACGGGGTTGTTCAGCACGATGGTGTTGAGCACCACACTCCAGAATTTCACGTCGTCGTCGAGTTCACGACGTTTTTTCTTGCGGTAGTCCGTATATACTGCGGATGTGGTGATAAGGCTGTAGAGGCGCATGAGCGCGGGGCTGAAGCGGCCGACGCCCGATTCTCCTTTGGCTATGATGGCGCGGATGCCGTCGTTGGCAGCGAGCGCACGGGCAAGCTTGTTGGCGGACAGCATGTTCGCATCGCCGAGCTGCTCAAGCGGGTTGGGGGCGGACTTGTCCACGCGGTAGCCTGACAGTTGCAGAATAATCAGCAGGAAATTCAGATACATACTGTAGGCGTATTTGCTGTCGCGGCTTGTGTTCGACGGCGCTTGCAGTTGAAATTCGCTACGGGTAAGCAGATATGAGTAGAGCATCTGCACCACCTTGATTCGTATTAAAATTCGATTTATCATAAATTTCTAATGTCCGAATTATTCTTGCGGCAAAGTTACAAAAAGTCCGTCACACGGCAATAGCAGGGTGACGGATTTTTTGTGGTTTCTGTCAGGCGTTGCCTTCGGGGGTGTTGCCGGAGGGTGTGTCGGCGGCGGCAGCGTTGCCGGCGGGGGCGTTATATTGGTCGGCTTCCTCGGTGAGCGCGTTCCAGCCCTGTGCACGGATTTGCATCTCCTTGCCGTCGCGTGTTTCCATGTAGCAGCCGAGTTCCGGTTTGGTGATGTGGCCGATGACACGCACGCCCTGGATTTTGGTTATCTCGTCGTGGGCGTGCAGCGGCACGGTGAACAGCAGTTCGTAGTCCTCCCCGCCGTTCATGGCTGCGGTGACAAGGTTCATGTTGAGTTCCTCGGCCATGAGCGCCGTCTGATAGTCGATGGGGATGCGGTCCTCATACACGCGGCAGCCCACATCCGAGGCCTTGCAGATGTGAAGCAGTTCGGACGAGAGGCCGTCGCTCACATCCATCATGGCTGTGGGTTTGATGCCTGCCTTTTCGAGTGCCTCGATTATGTCGCGGCGAGCTTCGGGCTTCAGCTGGCGTTCCACCAGATATTCCTTCCCCTGGAACTGGGGCTGGAAGTCGGCCTGTCCGGCCGATGCCACCTTCTCGCGTTCGAGCAGCTGCAGGCCCATGTAGGCAGAGCCAAGGTCGCCGCTGACGCAGATGAGGTCGGTGGGTTTTGCGCCGGAGCGGTAGACGATGCGGTCGCGTGGAGCGTCGCCGATGCATGTTATGGAGATTATGAGCCCCGAGCGCGACGAGGTTGTGTCGCCGCCCACAAGGTCAACTCCATAGATCTGGCATGCCAGGCGGATGCCGCTGTAGAGCTGTTCGATATGTTCCACTGTGAAACGTTTCGACACGGCGAGCGACACGGTGATCTGCCTGGGATGGCCGTTCATGGCGTATATGTCGGAGAAGTTGACCACGGCAGCCTTGTAGCCGAGATGCTTCAGCGGCACATATGTGAGGTCGAAATGAATGCCCTCCACAAGCATGTCGGTGGACACAAGCACATCGGTGTCCTTGTATTCCATTACCGCGCAATCGTCGCCCACACCCTTGAGTGTGGAGGCGTTGACATGTTCAATGCCTTCGGTGATCCGGTCGATAAGGCCGAATTCACCGAGGCTTGCAATTTCGGTTTGTTTTTCCTGCATGATGTGTTGTTGGGAAAAATACTTTTCAGGTTCAGAGATGTGCCACAAGAGTCTTGACAATCTCTTTCGTGATGGGCTCGGCCTTGATTGCGGCCTGCTGAACCTCTTCGTGCGAGGGCACATCGGTGATGTCCTTGCCTCCGAGGTCGGTGATTACGGAAAGGCCGAACACTTCCATGCCGCCGTGGCGTGCAACGATTACTTCGGGCACGGTGGACATTCCGACAGCGTCGCCGCCGATGATGCGGAAGTATTCATACTCGGCCGGTGTCTCGAATGTGGGGCCTGTGGTTCCTACATAGACTCCGTGCATGAGGCGGATGCCCTTCTCCTGAGCGATTGCATCGGCGATGCCTACCAGACGGTGGCTGTAGGCTTCGGTCATTGGCGGGAAGCGGTCGCCCAGTTCCTCGTAGTTTTTGCCACGGAGGGGATTCTCGGGGAAGAGGTTGATGTGGTCGGTGATCACCATCACGTCGCCCACCTTGAATTCCTTGTTCATGCCGCCGGCAGCGTTCGATACGATGAGGGTCTTGACACCCAGGGCGCGCATCACACGCACAGGGAATGTCACGGTTTTCATGTCGTAGCCCTCGTAGTAATGGAAGCGGCCCTGCATGGCCATTACGCGTTTGCCTCCGAGGTCGCCGAAGATGAAGTTGCCGCTATGCCCCTGAACGGTGGAAACCGGGAAGTTGGGAATCTGGCTGTAGGGGATTACGGTTTTGTTTTCGATGAGGTCGGCGATAGGGCCGAGACCGGTACCGAGAATTATAGCCACATGAGGCATGTCGGCCACTTTTTCACGAAGGAATCCGGCCGTTTCTTTGATTTTTTCAAGCATGATGGTATTGTGTTTTATGGTTTGACTGTATGTGTAACGTTGCCGTTGTTGTTTTTGTTTGGACGCTTTGGGGTCAGTGGATACTTTTCAGCAACATTTTCTGTAGCTCGAGGTCGAACGAGTCGACGTTCATCGGATCGAAAGTGACATCGATCGGCTGATAGAAGATGTGTGGTTTCAGCTGATGGGGGAAATATGGGTTGTTTATGAGCCGGACCGCATCCTTTTCCGTGGTGACGATTATTTTCTGTTTCCCCTCAAGCTCGTTGAAGCGTTTTGCTATGGCATCCAGATCCTTGCGGTTGAAGTTGTGGTGATCGGGGAACACCTTGACTTTCACATTGGCCTTGAAGCCTTTCAGATAGCGCACCAGTGGGCGTGGGTTGGCTATTCCTGAGAGTACCAGGACCGCATCGTCGGGCCCGAGCCAGCTCATGTGGGGGGCGTCCTTGCGTATGTCGGGGAACAGCGGGCGCAGCGACGCATAGTTGAAGCGCGAAAAGAACAGCTTCTGGAAGGGGAACAGTTTCAGGTTGTTCTTGAATATGCGGTACTCTATGGCTTTGAGCTGTGCGGGGCATTTGGTAACCACTACCATGTCGGCGCGGTAGATGGCCTTGGCAGGTTCGCGCAGGCGTCCAAGTGGGAGCAGCTTGTCGAAAAACACGGGATTGTTGAACTCTGTGAGCACAATCGACACCGTAGGTTTCACATAGCGGTGCTGGAAGGCGTCGTCGAGCACTATGAGGTTGATGCGGGGGTCGAGCCGCAGAAGCTCCTCGATGCCGGTACAGCGATCCTCGCATACGGCCACGGTTATGTCGCGTCCGTATTTCTGGTAAATCTGGTAGGGCTCGTCACCGATGTCGAGGGGGGTGGAGCGGGAAGTGGCCAGCACGAAGCCCTTGGTCTTGCGTTTGTATCCCCGCGAGAGCATGCCGATGTGGTACTTGTAGCGCAGCAGGTCGATGACGTATTCCGTGTGCGGGGTCTTGCCGGTGCCCCCTGCAGAGATGTTGCCTACAACCACAACCGGCACCGGAAATTCCCTCTGTTTGAGTATGTGCCATTTGAACATAAGGTTGCGCACTCCCACTGCGAATCCGTAGATTTTCGACAGTGGGAGCAGCAATATGGTTGATATGAATTTGTTCTTGGCCAAACTCTGTTGCTTTTCAGATGGACTGGGGTTGGAAGCTGACGGTGTGGGTTCAGAATATAATCTGATACTCCATGCGGGCCTGTAGCGGATCGAGGTCCTTTAGGTTCTTGACCTGCATATAGAGCGGATATGCCTGCCCGAGTTCCTCTTTGAGAGCCTTGACGCGCATCTGGCTGTTGAATGCGGAGAGCATTTCCCAGAAATCGGTTTTAGCGTCGGGATATGTCACCACTTCATATTTCTTGTATTCCATCTGTTTTGCAAGTGCGGCGATGGCGTCCTGCAGCGAGCCGAGTTCATCGACCAGGCCTATCTGATGGGCGGTGATTCCGTCCCACACCCTGCCTTCGGCAATGGATTTGATTGAATCCTGCGTGAGGTGGCGTCCTTCGGCACAGCGCGAGGTGAACAGTTCATAGCCGCGTTCAACCATCCGCTGCATCTTTTCGCGAACGAAGGGTGTCATGGGGTAGAAGGAGTTGGGCTGTGCGCCGTTGGCATTGGTGGTCACATAGTCAATGTTGACCCCGAGCTTGTCGGTGACAAGTCCGTTGAAGCATGGAATCATACCGAATATGCCGATGGAACCTGTGAGGGTGAGTGGCTGTGCGAAAATCTTGTCGGCACCGGAGGAGATGTAGTAACCTCCGGATGCGGCATAGTCGCCCATCGATACGTAGAATTTCTTCCCTTTGCTCTTGAACACTTCGAGAGCGTGCCAGATCTGTTCGGACGCATAAGCCGAACCGCCGCCGCTGTTCACACGGAGCACAAGCGCCTTTATGTCCTCGTCCTCGGCAAGGTCAAGGATGTCGGGCACAACCCGGTCGGAGGCGATGCCTTCGCTGTCGGATACGGTGATGTCGCCGCTGGCATAGTAGACGGCGATTTTGTTTTTGTTTGATTCCGTGTTGGGCACTTCGGGCGAGGTCTGCATGTATTCGCCTACGGAGATGATGTTGAGGTCATCGTCCTTCTCCACATTGCACAGGTCTTTGAGATAATCACGCATCTCATCCACGTATTTGAGGCCGTCGATCATTTTCATGTCAATGAGGTTGGCGGCGTCGGTTACGGTGGCGAGGCTGTCGGCATAGGTGTTGAGTGTGGCCTGTTCAAGTTTACGCGACTCGGCTATGGCTCCGGTCATCTTGCCCCACATGTTGTCAAGATAAACGTGGGTCTGAAGCCGGTTGGCCTCGCTCATGTGGTCAAGCAGGAATGGCTCTACGGCGCTTTTGAATGTCCCCACTTTCACCACCTGCATCTCCACGCCCACTTTGTCGAGCAGCCCTTTCATGAACGGGATGCCGGTGGCAAGACCCTGGAATGCGATTTCGCCCACTGGGTTGAGATAGACTTCCTCGGCTGCAGTGGCGACATAATAGTCGCTCTGGGTGTATCCGTCGGCATATGCCACGGTCCATTTGCCTGAAGCCCGGAAATCGGCCACGGCATTGCGGATGGCCTCGAACGATGCCAGGCCGGTGGCCGCTCCGTTGCAGCGGATGTACAGGCCTTCGATGTTCTTGTCGTTCTTGGCGGCGGCAAGCGCGTCGACAATGTTGCCAAGTGTCTGTGGCATCGATTCGTGGCGCAGCAGTGTGGCAATGTCAGGTTTCTGCTGTTGCTCCGCTATCACACCGCTAAGGTCGAGGCGGAGAATGGAGTTTTTCTTTACTTCGGCGGTTTCTTTGCCGGCAAACGAAATGATTGAGCCGATGGCGAATGTCATGCCGAGCAGAATCAGAAGCATCGCTGAAATCCAGATGGCGGCCAGCGAGCCAAGCATGGAGATAAAGAAGCGTTTTAGCAACATTGCAGAGTATTGTAGTTTAATGCAGAGTATTGTAGTTTAATAGTGAGTGGGATAATCGCCAACAAAAATAACAAAATTAATATAAACTGGCAAATTTTGTTGATTATCGGGAGGTTTCCGCCCGATTGGTCAACAATCCTGTCGGGAGGACGCCTTGGCGCGTGGCAGCGCGCAGTGCAGCCATATGTAGCTGCCGATGCCGGCTATCAGCGATCCGGCCACGATGCCGAGTTTGGCCATGTCGAGCAGGCCGGCCTGTGCCGTCGTGGGAAACGAAAGGCTTGCTATGAACAGCGATACGGTGAACCCGATGCCGCCCAGCATGGCTATGCCTCCCATCATGTTCCAGTTGGCATTGTGGGGCATGGGGGCTATGTGAAGTTTGACCGCACCCCAGGAGAAGAGGAAGATGCCGAGAAACTTGCCTGCAACAAGGCTTATGATTATGGCAAGCGTTACGCCGCTGAACAGCGACGACAGGTGCATGCCGCCGAATGCGATGCCCGCATTGGCGAAAGCGAACAGAGGCACGATGAAGTTGTTGACAAGCGCGTGAAGCGAGTCCTCGAGGTCCTGGAGCGGCGAGATGACTTTGTCGGACGCCGATTCGATCTGCTTCAGCAGGTCCATCTGCTTGCGGGTCAGAATCCGTGAGCGTTCCAGTTGTTTGTCGCGGCGTGGCGGGAAGTGGCTCACGGCATCGCGTATGATTTCCACATAGTGGCGTGTGTTGAACACCGGGCGTGCGGGAACGCACAGCGCCACGGCCACACCGGCTATGGTGGGATGTATGCCGGAGTTTAGGCACAGGAACCAGATTATCCCGCCTACACCAAGGTAGAAAATCTTGCTCTGCACTTTCATGGCCTGGCCGATGGCCAGCAGTCCGAGAAGAGCTACGGCTCCAGTGAGGAACCACACGGATATGTTGCCGGCATAGCATGTGGCAATGACAATGATGCCGCCTATGTCGTCCACCACGGCCAGTGTGGTTAGAAAGATTTTGAGCGATACGGGCACACGCTGGCCGAACATGCCCAGTACGCCGAGGGTGAAGGCTATGTCGGTGGCCATCGGCACGGCGGCGGCACCGGCATATACGGTGTCGTTTGCCATCAGCAGGAAGATGCTTACGGGGACGGCCATGCCACCTATGGCGGCGATGATGGGGAGGAGTGCCTGCCGGAAGTTCGACAGCTCGCCCACCAGAATCTCTCGTTTGATTTCAAGGCCGATGGTGAAGAAGAACACGGCCATAAGGGCGTCGTTGATAAACGTTAGCAGCGACATGGGGTGCCCGTGGTGGGAGAAGATGTTGAAGCTGCCCACCTGCAGCCTGACTTCCTGATGCCAGAAACTGAAATAATGGCTGTCGATGCCGGGTATGTTGGCTGCCGCCATGGCCAGGAC
>DBFWRP010000457.1:0-1035 GCA_048222005.1 Muribaculaceae bacterium
GATGCCGAAGATAGGTCGACAACCACTTTATCCACGCCTGGAAGCGACGCGATTGCTTTCTCGACGGTCATCCGGCAATGGTTGCATGCCATTCCGTCTATTATGAATGTTTTGGTCATATCTGATGTTGTTATAGGTGAATGTTTATGATTGCGGGTGGCCAAGAAAGAATACGCTAACATTAGAACGAGCAAAATGGTGCAACCGGTCTCAAACCAACCGAATGTATTGTGGCATGCGTGAGGCGCGTTACTTGTCGCATGGATGGAGAACCATTCTGCCGGGAGCAGGAGGTCGACTACAAGGCCAAAAAAGAGGGCGGTGACAATGACTGAAATGGTGTAGATGGCTGTGGCTTTCTTACCGATGGCGCGGCCGAGCACCATCATTGATGCGAAGTTGGCGGCAGGGCCGGCCATCAGCAACACGAATGCCGCGCCGGGATTGAGCCCTTTAAGCATCAATGACATAGCAATCGGTATGGAGCCGGTGGCGCATACATACATCGGCACCGCCACCAGGATCATTGCCAGCATTGCCAGCAATGGGCGGTCGCTAAGTGACACAAGGAACTGGTCAGGGACGTATACTGTGATCAGGGCAGCCACAATCAAACCAATGACGAGCCACTTGCCGACGCTTGCCACCATGTCTACCAGTCCATATCTCACGGCTGCGGCAATCCGATGGAGCATGGGGCGTTTTTCATCAGCCGCCGTGTTACCCACGCCACACCCTGAATCACATGGTGTCAGTTTCTTTGTTGATTCGGATTTGTCATTGCCGGAGCTTGAGTTGTCAAGGGCGTTTACACTCATTCCCCCCACGAAACCACCTACGAGTGCCGCGATGGGACGCATTATTGCCAGAGGAAGTCCCAGCAAGGAGTATGTGGCCGCGATGCTGTCGACCCCGGTCTGCGGGGTGGCGATGAGGAATGACGTCGTGGCTCCTTTTGAGGCTCCTTGACGATGTAACCCGACCGCAGTCGGCAATACTCCGCAGGAACACAATGGAAGAGGGACACCAAGCAAC
>DBFWRP010000458.1:0-23900 GCA_048222005.1 Muribaculaceae bacterium
ATGGCTGGCAATCTGCAGGTCATGTGTAAATTTAAGTCCTAATACCCCCCGCTTAAGAATGGATTAAATGGCTGCTATCAGAATGTTACAAAGTGTTTTGTGCGAATAAGCAAGTGCATTTTGCGGTAAAAACTCAAATACTACACAGCCTCGTTGTATGGCTATTGGATACGCTTGCTATTCTTTGATTGAGTTAAGGTCTCGGAATAATTTTATGTATTGAGGCCAATAGTGGACTGCACTGAAAGTTATAGCCGCGGCCAGTGTCGCAATCATAGCCCAAAAGCCTACACGGTTGAAAGCCCACGCACTTGGGAAAAGTAGCGTAAATAGGATAACTATGCCTATTCCAAAGAATATTTCACCTGACAGCATCAGCATTTTGAAGTTAGCTGTCTCTGAGAACAGTTGCGCCGGGGCAACAGTTGCTACGTCGATTCGCCGGAGTTTTAAGTACAGGAATATATACCAGCTACCAGCGAGCATGAGATATACCACAAGGTATATTTTCAGACCTATGGGGAATGAGAGTTGGTTGATGCCTCCGGCTATTATGGCGGCGAATACGACCGCAAGAATAAGGCAAGTGGTAAAAGACTGGCGTAATTTTTTTAGTATCTTGGTCTTCGCGGTTTCGGAAGCCGATACATTTTGGTAGGTATTTGGTGTTTTACTTTGGTGTCTTAGGTGGGGTTTAAGGTTTTTTAGAGTAGGGGATGGGTGGATTACCGCAGTTTTTGTTAACTTTGTCAGTTAAACTTGTCGACATTGATGAATTAAACTTGTCGGCAGTTATGAACTTGTCAACACCGACGGCTGATTGCGATGATTGATTTCACGGGGATGTCCCGACCATATTTCAAGCGGATTTTCGAGGCTGAACTCAGGGCCGAGGAAGCCGTTGAGGCGAGCCAGAGCAGGTTGCTCCGCTCCCTGCTGGCGTATGGTGCCCGCACGACTTACGGCGCGGCCCATTCGTTCGGCAGCATACGCAATTATGCCGGTTATGCCGCCACGGTGCCGGTGGCCGATTATGCTTCGCTGCGTGAGCCGGTGATGCGAATGATCAATGGCGCCCGGAATGAACTGTGGCCCGGTGTGACACGCAGTTTCGCGCAGTCCTCGGGCACGTCCGACGGCAAAAGCAAATTCATCCCCATCACACCCCGCTCACTGCGGCGCGGACATTATGTCGGCGCGGCCTTCTCGCTTGCGTCCTATCTGCATTATTACCCAGACAGCCATGTGTTCGGCGGAAAGAACTTTATCCTCGGGGGCAGCTTCGCCAACGAGATCGTCACTCCTCCCGGCGTCAGGGTGGGCGACCTTTCTGCCACGCTGATCAATTCTATCAATCCGTTGGTGAATCTGTTCAGGATTCCGTCGAAGCGGATTGCGCTCATGGAGCAGTGGAGTGAAAAGCTTCCGGCGCTCGTTGATGCAGCCGTGCATGCCGATGTGCGTTCCATTTCAGGGGTGCCGTCGTGGTTTCTGACGGTGTTGCAGACGATGCTTACCCGCACCGGAGCCGCGAGTGTACACGACGTATGGCCACGTCTGGAGGTGTTCTTCCACGGCGGCATCGCGTTCGGTCCCTACCGCACGCAATACGAGCGCATCACCGACACTGCCCGCATGCGCTACTGGGAGAACTACAATGCCAGCGAAGGCTTCTTCGGCGTGCAGGCACGTCCGGGCAATCCCAACATGCGCCTGCTGATGAACACCGATGTGTTCTATGAGTTCCTCTCCGTGGATTCGCCCGATGCCGCCCCCGTGCCGGCATGGGAGGTGGAACGCGGCAAAATATACGCCATGCTCATAACTTCGGGCAATGGTCTGTGGCGCTACCCGTTGGGCGACACGGTGAGAGTGGAAAGCCTCAATCCGCTTGAAATCACCATCGCAGGCCGTACGAAACATTTCATCAACGCTTTCGGCGAGGAGGTGATGGTGCACAACACCGATGCGGCTCTCATAAAGGCATGCAGCCTCACCGGAGCGCAGGTGCTGAACTACACTGCAGCCCCTGTGTATGCCGACGGCAACCGTCGCGGCCATCACCAGTGGCTCATTGAATTTTCCCGTCCTCCGGCCGATATGGAGCGTTTTGCCGACGAACTTGATGCCGCCTTGCAGCAGGAGAATTCCGACTATCAGGCCAAACGTTCGGGTGGTATATTCCTTGACCGGCTCACCGTGGAGACTGCGAAGTCCGGGGTGTTCGACCGCTGGCTTGCCTCCACCGGCAAACTTGGGGGGCAGCGCAAGGTGCCGCGCCTGAGCAACGACCGCCGATTCATGGACCCCTTGCTTGAATTTAACAGATAACCGATATAAAAACTAAGAAACAAAAAACATTACTATGAAATATCTTACCTCCATCCGACACTTGTTCATGGCTGTAGCCGCTGCCTCAGTGGCTGCCTGTGCATGGGCGGCCACACCCAAGTATGTGTTCTATTACATAGGCGACGGCATGGGCATCCCCGAGGTGACAAACAGTCAGCTCTACAACTCCCGTGTGCTCAAGAACCAGACTCCACTGCTCATGAGCACATTCCCTGTGGTGTCGATGGCCACAACCCATTCGGCAAGTTCAGATGTGACCGACTCGGCGGCTGCCGGAACAGCCCTCGCCACCGGCCACAAGACCAAAAACGGGATGCTCGGCATGAATGCCGATACCGTTGCGGTGACATCTGTGGCCAAGCGTCTGTTCGACGCCGGTTTCGGTGTGGGAATAGTGACGTCGGTAGCCATCGACGATGCCACTCCCGGTGCGTTCTACACCCACGTAGACAACCGTGGAAAATATTTCGAGATCGGTAAGGACCTGGCCGAGTGCGGCTATCAGTTCGCTGCCGGTGCAGGGCTGCGTGGCCTTGTCTCGAAAACCGACGGCAAGCCTACCGGTCTGATGGACGTCTTTGCGGCAAACAACGTCAGCGTGAGCTACGGTGTGGACAGCATCGACACCACCGCCGACCGTCTGCTGGTGCTTTCGCCACGCGCTTCCGAGAATCATTCGAACATCGGCTATGCCATCGACTCCATACAAGGTGCCGTCACCCTCCCCCAGCTCACGCAGGCCGGACTTGACCAGCTGATGCGCGTTTCGCCTGATAAATTCTTCATGATGGTGGAGGGGGGAAGCATCGACCATGCCGGCCACGGCAACGACGGCGGAACATCCGTGCGCGAGGTGATCGCTTTCAACGATGCGCTGCAGATCGCCTACGATTTTTATCTCGCACACCCCGACGAGACCCTGATTGTGGTTACCGCCGACCATGAGACGGGCGGCATGTCGGTTGGCTGCCAGGCCACAGGCTACAGCGTGCGTCCCGACAAGGTGGCCGCTCAGAAGGTGTCGAAAGAGGAGTTCAACAACTATTGCAAAGGGATTTTCCGTTCGCGCATGGTCTACACATGGACTGACATGGAGGATTATCTGCGCGAAAACCTGGGATTCTGGACGGCGGTTGACCTTACCCCTGCCGAGACCGAGGAGCTTCACCGTATGTTTGTCGAGGTGTTTGAGAACCGCAACCAGGCACTCGATGACAAAACACTCTATGCCAATTTCGACGGCTTCACAAGCGAGGTGTTCAAGCTGCTCAATGCCAAGGCTGGATACGGATGGACTTCGTCGGGTCACACCGGCTCGCCGGTACCGGTCTATGCGATCGGCGTGGGCGCACAGCGCTTCTCGAGCCTTAACGACAATACCGACCTCCCCAAGAAAATCATGGAAACCGTGGGGCGTACGCTCTGACTCCGGCATAATTGAATGTTACGCTATCTTACATATATATTGTTCGTATTGGCCGCTGTATCGGGTGTAAAGGCGCAGCACTTCGACATTAATGCCGTGGAAGTGGAGGTGAACATGCACCCGGCGCGCTACCGCTCGCTGCTTGAGCGCTTTGAGCGTGCCGATACAACCTTGTCCGACAGCGAACTCTCGCTGGTGTACTACGGCTATGCGTTTACGCCCGAATATGTTCCGTTCGAGAGCTTTGCAAATGTGCAGTCAGCCTATGAAGAGGCTGATTACCTGCGTGCCGAGCAGCTCGCGGCCGATGCATTGAAGCTGAACCCCGTGTCGCTTGAACTCAGTGTCATAGCGCTGGCGGCAGCCGACCATCTGCGTGGCGAAGGCCGGTTCGGACACAAGATGCTCGATTACGGCACGCGTTGCGATTTCATTGCCACGGCCATCCTCAGCAGCGGCAGCGGCACATCGGCTGCATCGCCTTTCCATGTGATCGCATGGAGCGATGTGAGCCGCATTCTGCGCAATGTGCTTGGTGTGGAACGTGTGGTCGACCGCACCAAAGTGGGCTCAGTCGATGCTGTCAAGGTGGTTTTCCCAGGCAGCGACAGGCAGCATATCATATATTTTGACAATACACGTGAAAATCTTTCAAAACCACGCCTATGAACAGCAATCAGGACAAATGGACCGAAATTGAGCACCTTCCCGAATGGGACGAGGAATTTTACGAGGTGTACACTGCCAAAAAATATGGCAAGTGGGTAATGCTCAAGACCCTCCGCCCGGAACTGCGCGACAAGGAAGAGTACCGCGACATGATTGAGAAAGAGTTTGACGTGCGTTATAATCTGGCGCACCCCAACATCATCATGATCAACGACTTCGAGGAGGTGCCAGGCCTCGGACGGTGCATTATCACCGACGACGTGTATGGCGATTCGCTGCGAAAGCTGCTTGACCGCAAGGAGGTGACCCCCGAGATAAAACAGAAGATAGTGACCTCGCTGGTGGATGCCATACGTTACATCCAGACCAACCATATTGTGCACCATCCCATCCGCCCCGAAACCATAATCTTCACGGAAAATATCCGTAACCTGAAGATGATCGACGTGGGCTTCGACCAGAAGCAGAACCTCTCCTCCGAGGACGCTTCCGCCGACGTCTATAATTTCGGAAAAGTGCTCACCGAAGTGCTCGATGCCACTGGCGAGGCGTCAGGACACTTGCGGCGCATAGCCGAACGGTGCACGAATCCCGACCCGTCGCGGCGCTACCGCGATGCGAATGAACTGCGCATGGCCATAGACGGCAACAGCAACCGGCGCCTGTACATGGTGATAATCGCCTTCCTCGCCGTGATGACCGTGCTGCTCGGTTGGCTTTGCATAAAGCACCCCGCCCTGTAAGCATAACTCTGAACCGATCAAACCAACTCCGCAAATTGAAACAATGGCAGTAGAAATCCGTAAGATTGAACCCACGCGCGCTCAATTGCGCAAATACACAAAGTTCGGCATCGACCTCTATAAGGGGAATCCTTATTTCGTGCCCCCGCTGATAATGGATGATGTCAACACCCTTTCGCCCGATGTGAATCCGGCTTTCGACTTCTGCAAGGCACAATCGTTCATGGCCTATCGCGACGGTAAGCCGGTGGGCCGCATCACCGCTATCATTAACAATACGGTAAACGAACGTTCCGGCAAACGCGAGATGCGTTTCGGTTTTGTGGATTTTATTGACGATGCCGAGGTGGTCGACGCGCTTTTCGCTGCTGCCGAAGAGTGGGGGCGTTCAAACGGAATGACCGACATAGTGGGGCCGATGGGCTTCACCGATCTCGACCACGAGGGGATGCTCACATCCGGATATGACGAGATGGGCACCATGGCCACCATCTACAACCATCCATATTATGTGTATCACATGGAGCGCATGGGTTACACGCACGACGCCGGATGGGTGGAATACCGCATTGCCGTGCCCGACGCAATCCCGGAAAAATATGCACGTATCGCTGAGATTGTGCGCAAACGTGAGAACCTGAAAGTCAAGAAGTACACTTCGCGTAAAAAAATCAAGGAGGAATACGGCGTTGCCCTGTTTGAACTGGTCAACGAGGCATACGACAAGCTTTACGGCTATTCACCGCTGACGCAACGGCAGATAGACTATTATATAAAGATGTACCTCGACATACTCAATCTGAAGTATGTCACCGTGGTGACCGATGCCGACGACCGCATAGTGGCTGTGGGCATCTCCATACAGTCCTTCTCAAAGGCTTTGCAGAAGAGCCGCGGACGCCTGTTCCCCTTCGGGTGGTATCACATGCTGAAAACACTCTGGGGCGGTTCCGATGTGGTGGATCTGCTGCTGATAAGTGTTAAGCCTGAGTATCAGAACAAAGGGGTCAACGCCCTGCTGTTTGCCGACCTCATCCCCTGCTACATCAGTACAGGAGTGAAATTCGCCGAGACAAATCCGGAGCTTGAGGAGAACTCCAAAGTGCAGAACCAGTGGAACTATTTCGAGACACGCCAGCACCGCCGTCGTGCCACGTTCCGCAAATCTCTCTGAGGTCTATGCCGTTATTGCCAAATTGCTATCAGTTCGGATGCATGGAGGCCGGCTGCGATGAGGCCGGGCGTGGCTGTCTGGCCGGCCCTGTGGTTGCCGCCGCTGTGATTCTGCCCGACGATTTTCACCATCCCTGGCTCAACGATTCGAAACAGCTCACCGAAAAACGCCGCGAGGCGCTCCGCCCCATCATAGAGCGTGAGGCCATTGCCTGGGCTGTGGGTGAATGCTCGCCTTCCGAAATCGATGAGATGAACATCCTCAATGCATCAATCGAGGCCATGCACCGCGCAATCAGGGCATTGAAAGTGCCGGCACGCAGTGTGATTGTGGATGGCAACCGTTTCAAGCCGCTCGGCAACCTTCCGTGGCAGACGTTTGTAAAAGGTGACGGACGGTTCGGCAACATTGCCGCCGCGTCAATCCTTGCCAAAACGCACCGCGACGGGATGATGCGCCGTTTGGCCGAAGAGTTTCCGGTCTATGGATGGGAGGTGAACAAAGGTTACCCCACCAAAGCGCACCGCAAGGCTATTGCCGACTTCGGTCCGTCGCCGTGGCACCGCAGCACGTTCCGTCTGTTGCCTTTGCAGCTAACACTCGATATTTAGAATGATGCACGATGCACGATGCACGATGCACGATGCATGATGCATGATGGGAGCCATCACACGTAGGGCTATGCAACAACCTCACGTCAGGGTGTACTTCGAGATGTGTGTAAATCCTCCCGTGTGTCTTGCACGGGAGAATCATGTCAGAGATACTTGTCGCCGAATGCCAGATGGGTGTCGTTGACCATCTGTTTTATGCGCTGTTCTTCCGATTTAGGGCATATCAGGAGCACATCGCCGGCATCTGCGACGATATAGTCCTTGAGGCCGTCGACCACAATCAGTTTCTCTCCGTTTACGGCGAAGATGTTGCCCGATGCGTTGTAGGCAAGTACATTGCAGTTTTGCGTCACGTTGCCGTCGCGGTTCTTGGGCGAATTGTCGTATAATGCGCTCCACGTGCCGAGGTCGTTCCAACCGAAGTCCACGCATTCCACGTAGACGCACTGTGACTTTTCCATCACCGCAAAGTCGATGGATATGCTCATGCATCCGGGGAAGTTCTGGTCGATGAACTCGCGTTCGGACGGGGTGCCGAAATGTGCGGCTCCGCGTTCAAACATTCCGGCCACATCGGGAGCGTAGGCGTTAAGCTCTTTTATGATGTTTTTGGCACTCCACAGGAAAATGCCCGAGTTCCAGAAAAATTCGCCGGATTCCACAAACACTTGTGCCAGTTCCAGCTTGGGCTTTTCGGTGAATGTCTTTACCTTGCAGATGCCGGGAGTTCCGGCCACAGGCTGGCCAATCTGGATGTATCCGTAGCCGGTTTCGGGGCGCGACGGTTTGATGCCGAGTGTGAGAAGTGCATCGTGATGTTCCACGAATTCAAATCCGCGTTCAATTGATTCGATGAAAAGGTTGTCGCGGGTGATGAGATGGTCGCTGGGGGCAACGATTATGCTTGCCTCCGGATCGCGGGCGGCGATGTGGTAGGCAGCCCAAGCGATGCAGGGTGCTGTGTTGCGCCGTGCCGGCTCGAGCAGAATCTGGTCGGGCGAGAGTTCCGGCAGCTGCTCGCGTACAAGCGGGGCATATTGGGCGTTGGTGACAATCAGGATGTTTTCGCTCGGTACGAGCGGGAGTATGCGGTCGTAACTCATCTGCAGCAGCGAACGGCCTGTTCCGAGGAAATCGATGAACTGCTTGGGCCGGGACGAACGGCTGTAGGGCCAAAAGCGGCTCCCGATGCCGCCGCACATAATCACGCAATAGCGGTGGTTGTTGATCATATCGGTATAGAATAATGAGGCAGCCGTGCTGCCCCGGAGGTTAGGCGTTTAAAGTATCGCTAAGTTAATGCTTAAAACTTGAATTTGCAACAGTGGTTAATGCGGATTGTTAAAAATATTCCCGTTCAATCGCACTATACGCATTGATTGCGCGTTAGATAAGTGAAGGATTTTAACAAATAATGTATATGCGTCGTTGGATAATATGCGTTGTGCTCTTGGCGCTTGTTTTGCCAGCCTATGGTGTGAATCCCTATCCGCAGCTGGAGGTGAAGGCAGAGCGGGCTTTCGGCTATGGCGAATGGGCCTCGGCTGCCGCTATTTTTGACCTCATGCTTGAGCAGAAGCCTGATGTGCCCGGCACATATGGGCGTGCCATAGTTGCCAACGGCATGCGCGACGCAACATCCGAGCAGATGCGTTTGCTTTCGCAGGCGCTCGACAATCATGTGCCGTTCGATTCGGTGTTCGCCAATGTGGAGAAATGGAGCTCTTATCTCGGGCGTCCGCGTGTGTACGAGAAATTTCTGGTGGATACGCGGTCGGAATATCCCTGGATGCGCAGGGCCATCAATGCCACGTTGCTCAAATACTATACATTCCGTGAAAATGGACCGGAGATGGTGGAATATTCGCGGGCCATGCTTGAGGGTGCTCCGGACAATACGGCATTCCTTGAATCACTGGCGCGCGGGTATATGCTGACCGACCGGATTCCCGAAGGACTGGCCACATATAAGCGCATTCTTACGGTGGAGCCAGACAATTATAATGTGCTGCTTACGGTCGGCAACTGGTATGCCATGCATCCCGACGGGGTGGAGGACGGGCGCATCTATCTGGAACGTGCCTATGCATTGCATCCCACACCTTATGTGGCAAAGTTGCTCGGAAAAAATCCAGCTGCAAGGTGAATTTTTGCGCATCGTTAAATTTTAACGGCTACTTATTTGTTAATGGATAAATTAATACGTAAATTTGCCGGAGTAAAACAAAAATAAACATAGGACTTGGAACTGATGATGTAGCGTCTCCCTGACAGTGGTCGGGCGGGGCACTATATTTTTGTTGCACCGTCTGCAACCGGTCCGGCCGTGCCGGGCCTGTCGGCTCCTGTAATAACTAAAACTGTAAAATTATGGCACTTACCTATATGACCAGAGATGGCTATAAAAAGAAAATGGAAGAGATAGCCTATCTTGAAAGTGTGGAACGTCCCCGCATTTCGGCTGCCATCGCCGAAGCGCGTGACAAGGGCGACCTGTCGGAAAATTCGGAGTATGACGCCGCCAAGGAAGCACAGGGTATGCTTGAGATGAAAATAGCCAAGCTCAAGGACCTTGTGGCCAACGCTCGCATTATCGACGAATCGAAACTCAACACCGACGAGGTGAACATCCTCTCGCGTGTAAAAATCAAGAACAAGGCCAACGGCATGAGCGTGGAATACACAATCGTGGCCGATTCCGAAGCAAACCTGCGCGAGAAAAAAATAGGTGCCTCTACTCCTATTGCCAAAGGTCTGCTCGGACACCGTGTGGGCGACACTGTTGAAATCCGTGTGCCTGCCGGGCTTATGCAGTTCGAGATTGAAAGCATTTCCATCTGATGCACTGTGCGCGGCATGCATGCTGCGCACTTGATTTGTTAAACTTATTGACTGATTTCATATATGGCAACTCTGTTTTCCCGTATAGCCGCCGGTGAGATTCCGTCGTATAAAGTGGCTGAGGACAACCGCTATTTCGCATTTCTGGATATAAATCCCGTTCATCCCGGACATGTGCTCGTGATTCCCAAGCACGAGGTGGACTATATCTTCGATATGAACGACGAAGATTATGCCGGTCTCATGCTGTTTGCCAAGCGTGTGGCAAAGGCTCTGAAAAAAGCCATCCCCTGTACAAAAGTAGGTGTGACGGTCATTGGCCTTGACGTGCCCCATACTCATGTGCATCTTGTACCCATGGACAAAGGCTCCGACATGAATTTCTGCGGCGAAAAGCTTACCCTTCCCGAAGAAGAGATGAAAGCGATTGCCTCGCGTATCGCTGCCGAGTTTGAATGAATACTTTTGAAAAGTTTATGAAAACCAGAATATTTCTGAACTGCGGTACTGTTGTAGCCGCGATTGCCGGGCTCGCGGCTCTTTGCGGCTGCAGCGAGAACAAATGGCATGCAAAAGGGGTGGTGAACGGGGCCGACAGCGCCGACCTCATTGTCGAGGCTCCAAATGGCCGTGGCGGTTGGTACCCGGTGGATACGGTCACCACCGACAAGTCTGGCTCATTCTCCGTTGCAGGCGATGTTGTGGGTCATCCCGAGATATTCCGCCTCACTCTCAACGGCGAGAGTGTATATTTCCCCATCGACTCGATCGAGAGCGTGGACATCACGGCTGATGCGGCCAACTTCGGTTCCGGCTACACGCTTGCAGGTTCTGAATCGGCCGAAAAGCTCCTTCAGGTCAATAACCTGATCGATGCCACGGTAAAAGCCAAGGGTGCCGATGCGGCAGCATATGATCCTGACCTCAAGCGCAAGCTTGCTGAGGTGATTCTGCGTGACCCCGACGGCATTGTGGCATATTATACCATTTTCCGCCGCGTAGGCAATACACCGGTGTTCGACCCTGCCGAGCGTGGCGACCTGCGCATAATCGGAGCCGTGGCAAATGCGTTCGACCAGAACCGTCCTGCCGACCCGCGCACGGCATTTCTGCGTGCGTTGTTCCTCTCGAACCGTCGTCCGTCGGGAGCCGGCATGCCGGTGGATACCATCGTGGCTCGTGAAATCATGCTTCCTGAAATAGCTCTGCTTGATGAAACCGGCTCCAAGCGTAGCCTTGATGAGGTGGCATCGCAAGGCAAAGTGGTAGTGCTGAATTTTACGGCTTATTCGGCTGAGGTGTCGCCTGCTTTGAACCTTGAGCTCGCCAAGATTTATGACGCCCACAAGGCCGCCGGCCTGGAAATCTATCAGGTAGGATTCGATGCAGATGAATTTGCATGGAAGCAGTCTGCCCGCAACCTTCCGTGGATAACAGTCTATAATTCTCCTAAGGCAGGCGAAGCCACCCTGCGTGATTATAATGTAGGTGCGCTCCCAGCCCTGTTTGTCATCAACCGTCATGGCGAACTGGTGGAGCGTGTCGAGGATCCCACCCGTCTCGCTTCCGCCGTTGCCCGCTATCTGTAATGGTTTATGTTTCAGTGTGAATCAGAACGGCCAAAGGTGTCTGTGATTGTAATAACTTACAATCAGGAGGATACCATTGGCCGTACGCTTGATTCCATTCTTGAACAGCAGACCGATTTCCCTTTTGAAATAGAGCTTGCCGATGATTGCTCGACAGACCGTACGTCTGAGGTCTGCCGGGCATATGCCATTCAGTATCCCGACTGCATTCGCTATACGCGTAATAAGGTCAATCTCGGCGTGCGCGAGAATTACTTTGCCGCATTGCGCCGTTGTAAGGCTGATTATATAGCGGATTGTGCAGGAGATGATTACTGGGTTGATCCGTATAAACTGCAGAAAGAGGCGGATCTGCTGGATGCTCATCCCGAAGTGGGACTGGTGCACACGGATTTTCAATATGTTAATGAGGCCAATGGCCATGTCATGGCAAATAGTGACGTGGAGGAAAATAAGCCTTATCTTCGTGAATTTATCCCGCCTGGAGAGCTCGTTTTGCCGTTGACGCGTTTGAAGATGCTGATACATTTATGTACGGCCCTTTACCGAAAAGACGTGTTTTTGCGCGCTGAACAAGAGCATCCCTATGTGTTCGGTAACCCGGATATAACACTGGAGGATTTTCAGCTGTCCGTAATCTATGCACATGAAACATCGGTAGCTTATATCCCTGATGTCACATTGCATTATACCTTGGGGCATGAGTCGGAATCGCATACGAATTGCAGTCTGCGGTCGTTCGATTTTATATTTGCTCTTCTCCGCATGTGTCGTTATTTTGAGATTGCATATAATCTTGATGCGGAGTGGATGGCGCAAGTCTATGATGAGAAGGCTCGTTTTTTAATGACTGCGGCATTTATACAACAAGATGGGGTTCGCATGAATGCGCTGAAGGATTTCTATGAGGAAAACAAGATTGCTTTGCCATGGAAAAGCCGTCTTTTGCTGTGGTTGAGCCGTTCTAAGTATCTGTGGCGAATTTCAGCTGGAGTGAAAAAAGCACATTATGAATGGGTGATGAAGCAATGGAGCTGATGGATGCCAGACCAAGATTATCGGTGCTGATTGCCACCTGCCGTCCTGATGGGATAGAGAGGGTGGTGGCCATGGATTTGCCTGAGGTGGCAGGGGTTCATTATTGGGTGTCGTGGCAGATGCATGAGAATTTGCCGGTTCCCGAATCGCTTGCATCGCGTAAGGATGTGTCCGTGCTGCGAGCGGATTCCATAGGTTCGTCCAACAATCGTAATAATCTTTTAGAACAGGCATCCGGTGAAATCTTTCTCATTGCAGATGATGATTTGCGTTATACGCCAGATCAATTAAGCAGTATAATTAAGACCTTTGATGACAATCCTGAAGTGGATTATGCATCGTTTATGTACACAGGTGCCGATGCGAAATCATACCCGTCTGAAAGCTGCTCGCTACATCCTATTCCTAAAAACTTTTCACAGTCATGCGTTGAAATTGCACTACGATGTAATGAGAGGACTGCTAAATTGAGGTTTAATACTTATTTTGGCATTGCGGCTCCGGTTCTCTGTGCGGCAGAAGACGAGATTTTTCTTTTACAGGCTGTGCGTTCGGGGCTCAATTGTAGATTTTTTCCGATAGTAATCACTCATCATGCAGGGTTGACTACCGGAAAACGCAGAATCACCGATTATGGGGTATTGAAGGCTTCGGGTGCGGTAATTTTTATCCAATACCCGTTTACGGCAGTGTTGCGTGTGCCTCTTAAAGCTTGGCGTTTGAGTAAATCGGGACAAGCTCCCTTTTGCAAATCTCTGTGGTATCTTTGTAAAGGGGTATGGCACCTATGGACGAACAGGGATGTACGGCACTCTGTGAAATTTAAATGTCAGGTATAGTTTTATATTGCATGAAGATGGTTTTGATTGCGCTTTCCCCTCTTGAGATGGGTGAAACGGACGGTGTCGTGACAAATGATTTGCAGATGTGAAGGTATAAGACTGTTGACTTAGAATATAAAATTCGAATATGCCGATTCGTGAATTAATTATAAACCCTATAGGAGGCCTTGCCAACAGGATGCGTTCCATTGCATCCGGACTTAGCCTGGCGTCAGATATGCAGATACGCGCCCGTGTGGCGTGGCCGGTCAACCGCGATCTCAATATCTGTTATGAAAACTTGTTTTGCCGGGAGTTCCTTCCTTGTCCGCTTGCTGATATAAATTGGGCAGTTGATTTGTTCTGTTATGACATACCCAGGAAGCGCAATTTGTATTTACCTAAGGCTTTTGGGATAATAGATTCCGGGAGCAGGCTTTCCGATGCGGACGGACTGCCGCAATTTATAGACGATACCGAGGGGTTGCGCCAGAAAGTCGCTCAGGTTAATAATAGATTGCAGAGTAGAAGTGGTCTGGAATATTATCCATTTGATGTCTGTGCATATCGCCGTATTTTCACTCCGGTTGAATCAGTGCAACGTCTCGCTGCTTCGCTCTCTGATGTGCCCCCGTCTGAAATGACAGGACTTCATGTTCGTCGCACTGACAATGTGGAATCCATTGTCAGAAGCCCGCTTAGGTTGTTCGAGGAAGTGGTGGAAAGGCAAATCGCTATTGATTCCTCTGCAATATTTTATATTGCAAGCGATAGCGACGAAGTTAAGCGATTGCTTGTGACGCGTTTCGGCAGTAAACATTTTAGATATTCCACGATGAAAGTTTCCCGTACAACAGCAGAAGGGATGCAGATGGCGTTGGCTGAAATGCTGGTGCTGTCGCAATGTAAAAAGATTTATGGGTCGTATTGGAGTAGTTACTCTGAAGCCGCCGCTATGCTTGGCAACGTGCCTTTTGAGCAGCTTGTGACGAAATGACCATTGAGTTTTGAGATTTTGAACTTTTGTTGGCGTGTATTATTTGCTGAGGCACAGGGAAGTGCGGGAAAAGATTTATTTTTAGGGTGTTTTTTTGTAACTTTGTGGGAAGAACTTGCAACGCTCCATGAACGACTCCCTTATTTCATCACAACAAGACGATGCCATTGGCCCCGCTACCGACGGGATGCTGGATTTTGAACAGGCCGACAGCCGTCCTGCCGGGACTGCCGAATATCAGGACGAAGATATAAAGACCCTCGACTGGCGTGAGCACATACGCCTGCGCCCCGGCATGTATATAGGCAAGCTGGGCGACGGTACCTATAACGACGACGGTATCTATGTGCTGCTCAAGGAGGTGCTCGACAATTCAATCGACGAATACATGATGGGATTCGGGCGACAGATAACAGTCGACGTGACAGAAACTACCGTGACCGTGCGCGACTATGGCCGCGGCGTGCCTCTCGGAAAGCTTGTGGATGTGGCCTCGAAGATGAACACCGGTGCCAAGTATGACTCCAAGGCGTTCAAGAAGTCGGTGGGCCTAAACGGCGTGGGTATCAAGGCCGTGAATGCGCTGAGCGATTCGTTCATCATACAGAGTAACCGCGACGGCCTTATGCGCCGTGCCGAATTCTGCCGCGGAGAGCTGCTGATGCAGACCGACGAACTGCCGACCGACGAGCCTAACGGCACCTTCGTGCAGTTTACTCCGGACAACACCATTTTTCGCGATTATCACTATAACGATGAGTTTATAGTGACGCTCCTGCGCAATTACACTTACCTCAACACAGGTCTGGCCATCGTGTTCAACGGCAAGCGTTTTGTGTCGCGCAACGGTCTGCTTGATCTTCTGCGGGCCAACATGACAAAGGAGCCGCTTTATCCCATAATCCATCTCAAGGGGGAGGACATAGAGATAGCCATCACCCACGCCAACCAGTATGGCGAGGAGTATTACTCGTTTGTCAACGGCCAGCACACCACCCAGGGTGGCACGCATCTTGCAGCCTTCAAGGAGTCGGTATCGCGAACCATAAAGGAATATTTCGGTAAGAATTTCGAATACACCGATATCCGCAACGGTATGATCGCAGCCGTGAGTGTCAAGGTGGAGGAGCCCGTGTTCGAGTCGCAGACCAAAACAAAGCTCGGCAGCCGCGATATGGGTCCTGAAGGTCCGACCATAGCGAAATACATCAGCGATTTCCTGAAAAAGGAACTTGACAACTTTCTGCACAAGAACCTCGACACTTCGGAGGTGCTGCTCAAAAAGATACAGGAGAGCGAGCGTGAGCGCAAAGCCATGGCCGGAGTCACCAAACTTGCGCGTGAACGCGCCAAGAAGGTGAACCTGCACAACAGCAAGCTGCGCGACTGCCGCGTGCATCTCAACGATCCGCGCGGCGACGAGGACCGCAAGCTTGCGTCGTCGATATTTCTCACAGAGGGCGATTCGGCTTCCGGCTCCATCACCAAAATCCGTGATGTGGAGACTCAGGCCGTGTTCTCTCTGCGTGGTAAGCCGCTCAACTCGTTCGGCCTCACCAGGAAAGTGGTGTATGAGAACGAGGAGTTCAACCTGCTGCAGGCGGCCTTGAACATCGAGGACGGCATTGACGGCCTGCGCTACAATAATGTGATTATCGCCACCGATGCCGATGTCGACGGCATGCACATACGCCTGCTTCTGCTCACATTTTTCCTGCAGTTCTTCCCGGATCTTGTGAAGAAGGGGCATGTGTACGTGCTGCAGACCCCGCTGTTCCGTGTGCGCGACAAGAACGCAACCAAGCGGTCGGGCCGTAAGCCGCGTTCGGCCGAGGGCAAAAGCCGTAAGCAGGCCGATGGCGAGGGAGCTGACAGCAAAGCAGAACCCTCAACCGTCTACTGTTATTCCGATGAGGAACGCGTAGCGGCAATCGAGCGTTTCGGTGCCAATGCCGAGATAACCCGATTCAAAGGTCTGGGTGAGATTTCGCCCGACGAGTTCAAAGGGTTCATTGGCGAGGATATGCGTCTGGACCGCGTCACACTGCGCAAAGAGGATGGTGTGGCCGAACTGCTTGAGTTCTATATGGGCAAGAATACATCCGACCGCCAGAACTTCATCATTGACAATCTGGTGGTTGAGGATGACTCACAGATTTCATGATGCATTTCCGATAAACCGAATGATTTGAGAATGAAGAGAATTGCATTGTTCGCCGGTTCGTTCGACCCCTTCACCATCGGGCACAAATCTATCGTAGACCGCGCTCTGCCGCTGTTCGACGAGATTGTGATTGGAGTTGGTGTGAATTCGGGCAAAAGTGGCCATGATACGGCCGAGAACCGCTGCCGCAGCATCGAGGCAGTGTATGCTGCCGAACCCCGTGTGCGGGTGGTGGCCTTCGACGGCCTTACCGTTGATGCCGCGCGCCGCGAAGGCGCGCAATTCCTGTTGCGTGGAGTGCGTTCTGTGGTTGATTTCGAGTATGAACGACAGTTGGCCGACATAAACCGCAACATTTCAGGCATTGAATCTGTTCTTATCTATGCGTTGCCCGAACTTGCGTCGGTGAGCTCCTCGATGGTCAGGGAACTTGTCGGCTACGGGGTAGACGTGTCAGAATATCTCCCTTCTGCCAATGCGAAGGCTTAATAAAAATCAAAAAAGAATGTACAGGTTTCCGATTTTCAGGTTTGTTATATCAGTAGTGGCCCTTTGCTTGCTCCCGCTTGCAACTCAGGCCCAGGGAAAAGATAAAGGGGAGTTCAAGCTCACGCCCGACCGCAAGCTGCTCATGGCCGAACAGGTAATCGAGCGCTTTTATGTGGACAGTGTCGATGCCGGCAACATGGTGCAGGATGCCATAGTGGCCATGCTCAAGACGCTCGACCCCCATTCGTCCTATTCCGATCCGGAAGAGACCAAGGAGCTTACCACCCCGCTCGAAGGGAATTTCAGCGGCATCGGCGTGCAGTTTAACATGCTCAACGATACGTTGTTCGTGATTCAGACCACATCGGGGGGGCCTTCCGAAAAGGTGGGAATCCTTCCGGGCGACCGCATTGTCCAGGCCGGTGATTCCGTCATAGCCGGCCGGAAACTGCCCAACTCCAGAATCATCAAGACTCTTCGTGGCCCCAAAGGTTCAGAGGTGGACCTGAAGGTGTTGCGCAGAGGTGAGGCTCAGCCCATCGTGTTCCACGTGGTGCGCGACGATATCCCTGTCTACAGTGTGGATGCAGCCTATATGGCCGACCCCACAACAGGCTATATTCGTGTGTCGCGTTTCGGCGAGGAGACCGACAAGGAGTTTGAGGCTGCCCTGGAGAAACTGCATAAGCAGGGGATGAAGAATCTCATTGTAGACCTCGAGGACAATGGCGGAGGTTACCTGCAGGCTGCCCATCAGCTTGCATCGCATTTCCTCGACAAGGGGGATATGGTGGTTTACACGGACGCACCAAAAATGGGGCGTACGGTCTATGCCGTGGAGAAATCCGGCAACTTCAACAAAGGTCGTCTGGTAATCATGGCCAACCAGTATTCCGCATCGGCCAGCGAAATCCTCTCCGGGGCCGTGCAGGACAACGACCGCGGCCTTATCGTGGGACGGCGCACGTTCGGCAAAGGGCTTGTGCAACGGCCGTTCCCGTTTCCCGACGGCTCCATGATCCGTCTCACCGTGTCGCGTTACTACACCCCCTCGGGCCGCAGCATACAGAAACCTTACGCTCCTGGCGACGAGGAATCGTACCGCAAGGACATGCTTCACCGCTATGAGGCCGGAGAATTCTCCTCGGCCGATTCGATTCACTTGCCCGACTCGCTCCGTTTCGAGACGTTGCACAATCATCGCCCCGTTTATGGCGGAGGCGGCATAATGCCTGACCTTTTTGTGCCGATCGACACCACCGCCTTTACACCGTACTACCGTAACCTGGTGGCAAAGGGGATTCTCAACCGTTTCTGCATCACTTATGTCGACCGCAACCGCAGTCAGCTCAACCGTGAATATCCCGATGTGGATGCATTCATAACCAAATTCAGTGTGGATTCGGCCATGATCGACGATATTGTGAAACTCGGCGTAGCCGACAGCGTGAAGCTTGATTCGGTACAGCTTGAACGTTCACGCCCGATGATCGAGACCATAGTCAAAGGCATAATTGCGCGCGACCTGTTCGACACATCGGCTTATTTCCGTGTGGTGAACCCGCAGCTAAGCCCGGTGTACCGCGAGGCTCTCGGGCTTATCAACGACGAACGCCGCTACAACCGCCTGCTGCGTGAGGGGCGCGAGTTTGGTAAATAAAAATTTTCAGGTGGCTGTCGGCATCCCGGCATCCACCTTGTTTACGAACCAATCGAAAAGAGAGTAATGGATAACATACTGACAACACTGGTTGACCGCCAGACTGCAAAATATGGCGACCGCGCGGCTGTGTACCACCGTCGTCCCGACGGAATGTGGCTGCCCTATAGCTGGAAAGAACTGAAACGTATGACCGAGCATGCCGCCGCTGCAATGGAGGCCATCGGCATCAAGGAGACACAGCGCGTTGCGGTGTTCTCGGCCAATGACCCTTATATACTTGTGACAGATTTCGCTGCATTTGCCAACCGCGCTGTCCCTGTGAGCATCTACGCCACATCGTCCGAACAGCAGGTGGAATATATTGTCCGCGATGCCGAGGCCGAATGCATCTTTGTGGGCGACCAGACGCAGTATCAGATAGCACGCAACGTGGCACGCCGTCAGAGCGGGCTGCGCCAGATAGTGGTCTATTCCGACGTGAGGCTTGATTCGTCGGATACCACCACAATGACTTTTGCCCGTTTTCTGCGTCTTGGCCAGGAGGCTTCCGAGGTCTCGCGCCGCGAAGTTGCGCGCCGCAAGGCAGCCGCCACCCCCGACGACATAGCCACTCTGCTTTATACCTCAGGCACTACGGGCGACCCCAAAGGTGCCATATTGCCTCATTCCAGTTTCGATGCAGCTATTGAGATGCATCACCGCAGGCTGACATCGCTCTCGGACGCCGATACTGCCATGAGCTTCCTCCCCCTGAGCCATATTTTTGAGAAGGCTTGGACATATTTTGCGCTCGATTGCGGAATCAAGGTGTATGTCAACCGCAACCCGCGCGACATACAGACCACCATCCGCGAGGTGCGTCCCACCTGCATGTGCTCGGTGCCGAGGTTCTGGGAAAAGGCATATGCCACCATACAGGACAAGATGACCCGAATGAAGCCTTTCAACCGCTGGATGTGCCGCCGCGCACTCGCCATTGGCCGTCGCCGCAATCTGGAGTATGCGCGTGTGGGCCGGAAGGTGCCGTTCATGCTTGAATTGCAGTACGGATTTTTCAACAGCCGTGTGTTCCGCAAGGTGCAGCGCATCATGGGAATCGAGCACGGCAACATATTCCCCACAGCGGGAGCGCCGCTCAGCGCCAATATCACAGAATTTTTCCGTTCTATGGGTGTGCCTATCGTGATAGGCTACGGACTGTCGGAAACCACCGCCACCGTTAGCTGCTATCCCTATGTGGGCTATGAAATCGGCACGGTGGGCACCGTGCTTGACAGGATTGATGTCCGGATAGGGGAGAACGACGAGATTCTGGTGAAGGGGCCCACGGTGATGCGTGGCTATTTCAACAAGCCGGCCGAGACGGCTGCCGCTTTTACCCACGACGGGTATTTCCGCACCGGTGATGCCGGCCGTTTCGATGAACACGGAGCCTTGATTCTCACCGACCGCCTCAAAGATCTTTTCAAAACCTCCAACGGCAAATACATCGCACCGCAGGCCATAGAGAGCCGTCTGGGTGAGGATAAATACATCGAACAGGTGGCTGTGATCGGCGACAACCGTAAATACGTCACCGCCCTCATTGTGCCGTCTATCCCCGCTCTGCAGGAATATGCCGCCGCCAACGGAATCGCATATGGTTCGCTTGATGAACTCATGGCCGACACGAGAATCTACAATCTTGTAGCCTCCCGGATCGAGGCCCTTCAGGAGGGGCTCGCCTCGTTTGAGAAAATCAAGAAATTTACCCTGCTTCCCAAGGAGTTCACCATGGAATCGGGCGAGCTGACCAACACGTTGAAAATCCGCCGGCCTGTCATCAACCGCAACTACGCATCGCAGATCGATGCAATGTATGAATCCTGAGGTTGAACTACATTTGCGCGGCGATTTCCATCACCTTCCGGCAGAATATTCGTTGCATTTTTGCAGAAAAAATGCAAAATGCAGCATTGAGCTTTGCCGAATGATGTGGAAATTGTAACTTTGCAAGTCGTACTGTGTCAGCGGTGCAGCATGTGAGGCACGCGGTTGGCCGTATGTATTTTGAACTGAACAGACACTTAACGTTATGCGCAGATTGCTTGCGACATTGATTGTGACCCTTATGGTGGCGGTGGCTACTGCCACCGGCGCCGCTCCTGTGTGGGAGGAGGTCAACTCGCCGCATGCCGCCATAACGCAGACAATGGAGATGGATGCCGACACGCAGATTGCCGTGAGCGACGGCTACATCTACCTCTGGAGCGAGAAGCCGGTGACGGTCAAACTTTTCTCAATCCTCGGGCAGCTCATAGCGCAGGAAACCGTCAAGCCCGGCCTTCACCGCCTCCGCATCGCCTCGCGCGGCATCTACATCCTCCGCGCCGGCACCTCCACCCGCCGCATCACTATCTAAAATTATTTGGTTGATTGGCAAATAATTGTTACCTTTGTGGGCTTTTTGGCCGTTTTGGGCTCGGAATAAGTGGTGCCTGTGCATCCGCCCGGCGGTGTTAATCTATAAATATCAGTTAGTTGCAATGTACGCAATTGTAGAAATCCAGGGACAGCAGTTCAAAGCCGAAGCAGGCAAATTTCTGTATGTTCACTATCTCGGCGACGAGAAAAAAGAAGGCGAAGTCGTTGAATTCGACAAAGTCCTCCTCGTTGATGCCGACGGTGCCGTGAAAGTAGGCGCGCCCACCGTAGAAGGGGCAAAAGTTGTTTGCGAGGTAAAGCGTCCCCTCGTAAAAGGCGATAAAGTTATCGTTTTCAAGAAGAAACGTCGCAACGACTACCGTCGCAAGAACGGTCATCGCCAGATGTTCTCTCAGATCGTGATCAAGGACGTAATTGCTTAACCCCAACCGGAAACTTCCGTAATCTCAAACTCAAATGGCACATAAAAAAGGTGTAGGTAGTTCTAAGAACGGCCGTGAGTCGGAAAGCAAACGACTCGGTGTGAAAATTTTCGGTGGCCAGAAGGCTAAGGCAGGCAACATCATCAAGCGTCAGCGCGGCACTGTTCATCACCCCGGCCTGAACGTGGGTATGGGCAAAGACCACACAATCTATGCTCTCATTGATGGCACTGTTGTATTTACCACAGGTAAAGAAGGTCGCCGTTTCATCAACGTTACCCCTGAAGCCGAGGCATAACAGCCCCGCGACGGGAGTAACCCGCAAGCTCTAAAAGAGGATGCAGCCTCAGCCGCCCTGCGGCAGGCCCGGCATCCTCTTTTTGTGGTTAAACCGCGAGGCATAGCCCTATGTTATTATAGTGATGAAAAAGATATTGATCATGGGCGCTACATCGGGTATCGGCCTGCATGCCGCCATCGCTTTCGCTGAAAAAGGCTATATGGTGGGCGCCGCCGGGCGCAACACCGCGCAGCTGGCGCTACTCAGCGACCGCTTCCCCCGCAATGTGGTCACTCGGCGCATCGATGTCGACGACGCCGACGCGCCTATGCAGCTTCACGACCTTGTGGAGGAGATGGAGGGGATGGATATCTACTTCCATGTGGCGGGCATAGGGTTCGAGAATGCGGCTCTGCATGAACTCGAGGAGACTGAGGTGGTGGAAACCAACGCCGTGGGGTTCGCCCGCATGGTGTGCGCCGCCTTCCGGTGGTTCCGCGACCATAACGAGGGTCGGGGACATATTGCCGCCATTACCTCCGTGGCGGGCACCAACGGCATCGGCGCCATTTCGGCCTATTCCGCATCGAAAGCATTTGACCAGTACTATCTGCGGGCGCTCGACCAGATCGCCCGTATGAGCCGCATGCAGCTGCGGTTTACCGACATCCGTCCCGGATGGGTGCGCACCCCTCTGCTTGCCGCCGACGAGACTTATCCCATGTGCATGACCCTCGACTATGCCGTGCCCCGCATAGTGCGCGCCATCGAGCGCCGCAGGCGGGTGGCCGTGATCGACTGGCGCTGGAATCTCGTCGTCGGCCTCATGCGCCTTCTCCCCAACTGTCTGTGGGTCCGCCTTCCCATCAAGGTGAGCAAGCTCAGCGCAAAGCATTGAAAAAATCAGGGCGGAGTTTGTCGCGATAAATATTTTTTGTAATCAAGCAACGATGAATGCCCAGGGCATGTAATATCCCTGCTCCGGCGTATCGGTCGGGGCGTGTCGATTTACATACGAGCGTGGGCTTCAGCGTTGCCGTTGTATTGTAGCAAGGCAATGCGAGAAGCCTCAGGAAGTGGAGCGGCAACTGCGATACGGCTCCACGCTTCTTTTTTTATTAACCCTGGTCAGTGAGGGAGCCGGGACCGGAAAGAGTCTTTAACCCGCCATGAAAATATTTACTCGGGGGATGTGTGCATCGGTGCTTTGCCTGGTGTCACTGACATGTCTGCCGGCCCGGGGAGAGACGAAAGTGCCGTGCCTGATTTTTTCAGGGAATGCCGGGAAGGAGAATCATTTAGACCTCTCGGCCTTCAATAGGATTACTTTCGGAGAGAATTCCATAGTGGTCTCGTCGTCGAAAGATGAGACCAGGGAGCCGGTGGAAATGCTTTATTCACTTTATCATCACTTTACAGTCGGCGATGCGGTACCTGACGATTTCTCAGGCGTCGAGGTGACCGAGGTCGGCGAGGAATCGCGCATCTTTGTTGATGGAGAGTCTCGGCTGCTGCATCTGCAGTCGTGGTCGGCGTCGCCTTTCTCGGTCGGCGTGTTTGACATCGGCGGTCGTCTGATGCTCACAGGCAATCTCAGCGCAGGCGATGCTCTGACTCTCGATGAGCTGCCTGCCGGCAGCTACATCGCAGTTGCCACTGACGGTGCCGTCCGTCTTACCCTAAAATTCATCCTTCATTAATCACAGCATGAAAATATTTAAGAAATCAGCCATTATCGCTGGCGCGCTTTCTTTAGCAGCCATGGCGGCTGTCGCCCGACAGGAGAAAGTGCTCCAGATTTTCAGCAACGGAGAAATTATCAAGGAATATCCCGTTTCCGAAATAGATTATATCGAGGTCAACGACCTCGTGGCCGCTCCCTCGGGCATGAAAGCCGATGTGAGCGACAACACAATCACAATCACATGGAACGAGGTGGCCGGTGCCACTTACAATATCTACCGCTCGCCCGACAATGTCAGCTTCAGTCTGCTGGCTGCGGGGCTCACCGAAACCAGCTACACCGACGAGACGCCCCTCCCCGGCGCCAACTATTATAAGGGAGGTTCTATTATTTGATTTTTCAGACTGGCGCATCGAGACAGAACCTCATTAAGCCTCGCCTGTCAGCCTTTGTCAGTTGCAAAATTAATGATTTGGTATGATCTGTCAAAATATTTTTATGTCATTTTTT
>DBFWRP010000459.1:0-2734 GCA_048222005.1 Muribaculaceae bacterium
TAGCTGTAAATGGCAATCCCGACTTTAAATATTACGTATCAATCCCCGCGATGGGGGGCAATAGGTGCGGCAACAGCGACTACAATGTAAAATTTGATATCAATCCCCGCAATGGGGGGCAATAGCTGTTGAGATCGTTGATGAAAAAACAGGTGAAGTATCAATCCCCGCAATGGGGGGCAATAGGTGGTTGGGAGTGTGACAACTCAATGAACGTGATATCAATCCCCGCAATGGGGGGCAATAGTCGACGGTGCGTCTCTGGAATACGCCGATTTTATATCAATCCCCGCGATGGGGGGCAATAGGAGATGCTCGACCGTGAAATTAATTTTTGACAGTATCAATCCCCGCAATGGGGGGCAATAGTTTACAAAATCATTGCGGCGGCGACTGTGAACGTATCAATCCCCGCAATGGGGGGCAATAGTTTCAGAAGCTGCTTCCGAAGATGAACAAGGCATATCAATCCCCGCAATGGGGGGCAATAGATTTGTGTGGTGGAATGACAAATCGGAAGACCATATCAATCCCCGCAATGGGGGGCAATAGACCAAGATTATGTTGGTCAATTCCATTATAACCGCAAGCGACAGTTGTGTCAAGCGCGGCCGCATTTAACTTGCACAAACCGCACATCACTCAAAGAAAGAACGTGCCTAATTCCTAATTCCAAAAGGAGCGCCCGGGGAAAGGGCGGGCGAACCGCCCCTTCCCGTCGGACAGGAGGTTTATAAAGAAAATCCTGTCGGAATTTCCGCTTTGTTAATGCACCGATTCATCCTGTTTTGAAAGGAAGAAATTCGGTGCTTTCCCGAACCGTGTTTACAGTCCGAGAGAGATCCTCATTGTAACGAGAGCATCGTTAAGGGTGATGACGCCGTCCGAACCGTAAACATCGGCAAGAATCATCTGCGTCGGGGTCAGCTCCGCAACACCGATTGCATTGCGTGCAATGAGGAGTGCATCGGCGATTTGGATCTCGCCGTCCATATCAACGTCGCCGAGAGCAGCATACTGCGCGGTGACGGTAATATCATGCTGAACGTTTGCAAAATCAACATCCCAACCGATGAACATCAGCATCGTGGGCTGATGGGGCTGGTTCTCGGGAACGGGTGCAGTGGGAGTTGTTCCTGCGGGAACGGTCACTTCGGTGCTCGTCCATTCACCGTTTACCATATAGTTGAAGGTGACGGTGACGTTTGAAGGCTGAGTGGGATCGTCCCAGGAGGGAACGGTGTAGCCGCCGCAAACCTGTGCCGCATCCTGAATATCGCCGATCGAAACGCTTTCGCCTGTTTCAAGGTTAACTTCGCGCAGGCCGTTTGCATCGTCTTTCCAATAAGCCGCCCAGAACATTATGCCGTTGTCATGGTCATAAACAAGGGACTGACAGAATCCGACGCCGGGGCAGCCGGTGAAGCCGATTTCGGTAACCTGTGCGGTTTCAAGGTTTACCTCGTACAGAAGGCCGGAGGTTGCGGTGATGCCGTATGCCCTGCCCTCGGTGGTGATTGCGAATGTCCACAGGGGATCGCGATCCACGGTGTCGGGCTGTCCGATAACGGCTGCGGCACCGGTCTGCATGTTGATTTCGTAAAGATCCCAACGGCTCTGCTGAGTGTAGCCGACTGCATAGATCTTGCCGTTCGCATAGTTATATGCCATTGCGGTGATCATTGCGGTGCCGGTCTGTCCGATGATTGTGCGCTGAGTTGAACCGGGCGTGCTTGTGAAGAAATTGTTCTCACTGTCGATGCCGTATACAACGCCGTGCGCATAAGTCATTGCGTAAGTGTCAGCGGGGAATGCACCAAGCTGCTGAACGTGGGCGGAATCATCCGTAAAGAAGGAGATCAGGTTCGTTGTTTGAGTCTGGTAAGCATAAATCTTCGTATGCGGAACGGGCGCAATAACCGTTACGGTGCAGGTGTCGGTATGACCCTGTGCCGTTGTTGCGGTGATGACTGCGGTGCCCTCGTTAACGCCGCGAACAACGCCGTTTGCATCAACGGAAGCAATGTTTGCATCGGAGCTTGTAAGTGTCACGGACTGATCGAAAGCATAGTAGGGAGCGACAGTCCAGCTGAGCTGAGCGGTGAGACCCTTGCGGACGTTCACGGCATCGGGTGCGAACTCAACGCTTTCATCCGGAAGGGGTGCGCCGGCGTAAACATTTTTAACATAGCCGCGATCCTGACCTTCGGTCCACATGGTCTCCTTGTGATAAGTCCAGCTGAAGGTGTATTCACCTGCTGCTTCGACAACATAGTTATAGGGCTCAAAATCGGTGTTTTGTCCGGAGATTGCAGCAACTTCGGTGCCGTTCACGGAGAAGGTTAAGCGTTCGAAATCTTCACGGCAGCTGACAGCCCAGTCAAAGCGCATTACATCGCCCGCATTGAGCTGAACGGTGGCGGAAGCGGTGCTTGTCGTGCCGACATGATCTTGGTTGCCGCTTGCGCCGCAGAGTTCATCGTTGAACACAGCGGGAACCCAGGGATATTCGCCTTCGGTCACGAAATGATGCCTGTTTTCAACAAGGTTCATCGCTTCGTCAAGGGTTGCCTGCGGTTCTTCGCCGCCGCCCATATCGATAAAGCACATGCCGTTTACGTAGGTGCCGTAATCCTCGCCGATAAAGCCGCGGTATTCGCCTTCACCGGTCACGGGGTCGATTGCGAAAAGCTTGCCCCAGAAGCCGACACTGGAAGTATCGTCACCGTTCTGC
>DBFWRP010000046.1:0-2343 GCA_048222005.1 Muribaculaceae bacterium
TGTAGGGACATGCCTTTGGCATGTGAAATAGCTTTGATTCCCTGGATATTAGCACACGCCTGATTCACATGCCAAAGGCATGTCCCTACAACTTAAAGGATTACATCTATACTTATGCCGAGCAAATGCACCGGGTTTTCGGCTTGACCCGATTTAACACAAGGGTAAAAACCATTAATTTGTAGGGACATGCCTCCGGCATGTGAATCAGGCGTGAGATAATCATCAATGCTTCAGAGCTGTCACACATGCCGAAGGCATGTCCATACAATTGTGCAGAAGCTCTATCACTGAATTGCATACTGTCTGCAATAAACAGCTGCTCCACAATCCATTCAGGCCGGATTTTTGAGAATCTGTTAAATGCCTTTGGAACGTTATGTTAAAATTAAAAAAGGTCGTCATCACGACGACCTTTTTTCTTTAAACCTTTATCTTAATCTAATACTATGAAAAACACACATGCAAAGAAAGCCATTAATTCTGAACTGTGCAAGAGTAAGCGTGTATATTTAACACTTATTTGCGAAAAAATTGTCATTTTTCGGAAAATCTTAGCACAATCCGGCTTTATTTGCCGTGTAAATGGCGCACACACCGAATGTGAGCGGTGTGAGGTGCGCCTGTGTCAGACCCGCCCCTTCCATCAGCGCAAGCATGCGCGGACCCTGAGGCATGGCGGCGATGGATTCGGGAAGATAGGTGTACGCCCTCGAGTCGGACGACACCATCCGTCCCACTGCCGGGATGATGTGACGTGTGTACAGATTGTAGAACGGGCGTACCAGCTTGGAGGTGGGTACAGCCAGTTCTATCACGCACAGCATTCCGCCGGGTTTGAGCACGCGCGCCATCTCGGCATACCCTTTGTCGAGGTGCTCGAAATTGCGCACGCCGTAGGCCACGGTGACGGCATCAAACGTGCCGTCGAGAAACGGCAGGTCGAGGCAGTCGGCCTTACGCAGTGTCACCCGTGAGGTCAGACCCTCCTTCTCCATTTTTTCGCGGCCTATGCGGAGCATCTCTTCGCTCAGGTCAACTCCGGTGACCGATGCGGCGGGAATCCTGCGGCACAGTTCCACGGCAAGATCGCCGGTTCCTGTGGCCACATCAAGGATGCGCAGAGGCTCCGTGTCGGCAACCATACCCACAGCCTTGCGTCGCCAGAGCCGGTCGATGCCCAGCGTCATGGCGCGGTTCATGAAATCGTAGGCAGGCGCTATGGAGTTGAACATCTGCTCCACCTGCGCCGTCTTGGGGCGCGTGTTGTCGTAAGGTTTTATCTGTTCGGGCGACTGGGCCATGAGTGGGTTGTATGATGAATGGAGTGCTGTTTGATTATGTGGAAGCTTTCTGCCGTGCTTACGCACGAAATCAGTTGCGGAGCATGTCGAGGCACGAAAGCACGTTGTTCTCGATGCGTTCGGCCAGATGCTCTTCGGGAGCTTTCTCGAATTTGCGTCCGGTGATATGCTCGTACAGCTCGATGTAGCGCTCCGACACCTCGTTGCAGAATTCAGGGGTCATTTCAGGCACGGTCTGGCCCTCTTTGCCCATGAAGCCGTTGTCGATGAGCCACTGGCGCACGAACTCCTTGGAGAGCTGGCGCTGGGGCAGACCTTTCTCAAAGCGCTCCTCATAGCCCTCGGCATAGAAGTAGCGGCTCGAGTCGGGGGTGTGGATCTCGTCGATGAGAATCACCTTGCCGTCGCGTTTGCCGAACTCATATTTTGTATCCACAAGAATCAGACCTTTCTCACGGGCCATCTCTGTGCCGCGTGCGAACAGTGCGCGGGTGTACTCCTCCATCTGCTTGTAATCCTCCTCGCTCACCAGTCCCTGGGCGATGATTTCCTCACGCGAAATGTTCTCGTCGTGACCCTCGGCCGCCTTGGTGGTGGGGGTGATGATAGGTTCGGGGAAACGCTCGTTCTCGCGCATGCCCTCGGGGAGTTTCACTCCGCAAAGCTCACGTGCGCCGGCGGCATATTCACGCCATGCGCTGCCGGTGAGGTAGCCGCGGATAATCATTTCTACGGGGAAGCCTTCGCAGCGGTAGCCCACTGTGACCATGGGGTCGGGTGTGGCCAGACGCCAGTTGGGAACCAGGTCGGCTGTAGCCTCAAGGAAATAGGTGGCGATCTGGTTGAGCACCTGGCCCTTGAAGGGGATACCCTTGGGGAGAATCACATCGAATGCCGAAATGCGGTCGGTAGCCACCATTACCAGCAGATTGTTGCCGTCGACCGAATAGACGTCGCGCACCTTGCCGTGATAAACTCCCGTCTGTCCGGGGAAATTGAAGTCAGTTCTTGTTAAAGTTGCCATGTGGAATTTTATTGG
>DBFWRP010000460.1:0-3525 GCA_048222005.1 Muribaculaceae bacterium
AGTTAAGTCTTTCTCATTTATCATTGAGTGCCTCCACAGGCTTGATGCGCATGGCTTTGGCCGCAGGTACCAGTCCGGCAAGGGTGCCAAGCACAGCGAATGTGAGCATGATGGTGAGCGCCTGCCACATATTCATCTGGAACTGTGGGGTGGACACTTCATTTGCGGTCAACATCTCAGCCACACCGAGTACGATGGCGGCAAACGTAATTCCGCCAAGTCCGGCAACAGCGGTCAGCATCACACCTTCCGACAAAATCTGCACGATGATGTCGCGGGGCTTGGCTCCGATGGCACGACGTATGCCGATTTCCTGCGTGCGTTCCTTGACAATCACCCACATTATATTGCCGATACCGATAACACCGGCGAGAAGCGTACTTACACCGATGAAGAGAGCCAGAAGCGATAAGCCGGTGAACAGATTGTCGACCATCTCGAACTGCTCGGAGATATCGAACAGTTCCATAGCTCCAGTATCGTCAGGCGCTATGTAATGCCGCGTGTAGACCACGTGTCGCATGCGGTCGGTCAGCGACGAGATTTTGACACCGTCGCCGGCCACAACCATAAGCATATCCACAGTGTTTCCACGCTTGAAAGCCCTACGGAACGTTGAAGAGGGGATGGCCACCGATTCGTCAAGTCGACCGTTCAGCTGAATGTCGCTTGTCTGGCTCATCACACCGATAACGGTGTAACTGATGCCGTTTACCTGCAATGTCTTGCCTATGGGCGACAGTTCGGTCGGGAACAGTTCATTTGCCACTTTCTGACCGATTGTGGCCACTTTGCGTTCAAGCGACACATCGGCCTGATTTATGAATCGCCCCGATAATATGGACGGCAGCATCACTTCGCCGTATTCCGGCTCGACACCAAGCACCGAGCCAGACATGGAATAGCGCGAGTTCTGAAAACTCGAAGAACCGTTCTGATAGCTTGGCGTTATGGTGTGCAACTCGGGGCAGTTGGCACGCAGGCGTGCCACATCGATCATATCCAGATTCCACACGCGACGCTCAGCATTGCCATGATATGGTTTGGTTGTGCGCTGTGCCCACAGAATCGCACTGTTAGTGGCGAAGCCATCGAAATTGCGCATAAGCAGATCCTTGGCACCGCGTGCGCCACCCAGCAGGATGGCAAGCATAGCCGTACCCCAGAAAATTCCGAATCCGGTGAGAAATGTGCGAGTCTTGTTACGCGCAAGAGTGGCGCCTATCTCTTTCCAGTTTTCTATGTCGAAAATAGTAAGTCGCATGTGATGATGTATATTGTTATCTGGGTTTTATTCATCCCGCAGAGCCTCTACAGGTTTTATTTTAAGAGATTTCAATGCCGGGAACAAACCTGCAAAAGCTCCGGCAAGGATAAGCACCGCGGTTACCTCTATTGCAATCGAGATGTCAACCGACGGATTTGACATGAAATCCGTGTCGCCGAACAGCTTATTAAGTATATAGGTAGCCACAGTTCCTATTACAATTCCGATATATCCGAACAGCGTAGTGATGGCAACGCTCTCCGCCATGATCTGCACAAGGATAGAACGGGGCTTGGCTCCGATGGCACGGCGGATTCCAATCTCGTGCGTGCGTTCCTTAACTGAAACGAACATGATATTGCTGATGCCCACAACGCCGGTAAGCAGCGTCAGCAAACCGAGTATCCATATCGAGACATTGAGTATATTCATGGCCTGAAGTCCTTTAAGTCCTTGCGAGAACAGGTTCCAGGTCCACACGGCACCAGAATCGTCCGGAGAAAAATCATGTGTTGCGGCAAGAGTCTGACGGATAGCCGTCTCTGCAGCATCTCCATCTTCTATGGTCTCCACGTTCTGCAGCATCACACTCATGCTCCCAAGTTCATCCTTGTTGCCTGCAAGCATCTTGGCAGTGTTGTATGGCACATATATTGTCCGCCCCCAACGGCTTTCATAGATACCTACCACCTTAAAGCTCAAGCCATTTATCGCCAGGCGTTTCCCTATGGCATCCGAACCGTCAGGAGGGAAAAGCTGTTCTGCCTTACTTTCGGGAAGCACAATGCTTTTGGCACATTCCGCCATATCCTTTTCATTTATGAAGCGGCCATATTTCATCTTGATTTCCGACCGGAGTGTAAGTTCCGAAGGATAGACGCCCACGTATGAAGAGGAGATAGAATGTTTTCCTGAAGAGATGTTACCGCTGTAGCCGTCGATGGTGGAAGTGACTTCGCCCACGAACTTCTTATTCTCATCGGCAATCACCGTCATATCGTTATGCTTGAGTTCAATATTCCGGCCCTCACGATATCCGTGATAAGGCTTGCTTGTCCGTCCGCCCCACACATTGATTTTCTGCGAACCGGGTGTCATGGCATGCTCCTTGAACGAGTTGGTGACGCCATTGCCCACGCCAAGCAGCACAATCAGCATGAATATACCCCATGCCACAGCCACTCCGGTAAGGGCGGTACGCATTTTGTTATGCTTCAGTGTCTGAAGAATCTCACTTATTAAATCGAACATGAGGGGAGAGGTGATGAGGTTGTGATTTCGGGTTTATCAGGTGCTATCATACCGTCGGCAATGCGGATCAGCCGGTCGGTCTGCGCGCCTACACCAGGGTCGTGTGTCACTATCACCACCGTCATTCCATCCTGACGGTTAAGCTGCTTGAACACCTGCATCACGTCTTTTGACGTCTTGCTGTCGAGTGCACCCGTAGGCTCGTCTGCCAGAATAATCGACGGTTTGGTGATAAGCGCACGAGCAATGGCCACGCGCTGTTTCTGTCCGCCCGACAGCTCACCGGGGAGATGGTGCGCACGTTCGGCAAGCCCCATCTTTTCAAGTTGTTCCATTGCGAGCATGTTGCGTTTGCGGCGCCCCACACCCTGATAGAACAGTGGAAGAGCCACATTTTCCACAGCATTCTTGTAGCTGATGAGATTGAAAGACTGGAACACAAAACCGATCATACGGTTGCGATACTCCGCAGCCTTATTCTCGCTGAGATTTTTAATCAGAGTGCCGTCCAGCCAGTAATCGCCGGTGTCATAATTGTCGAGAATCCCCAGTATGTTGAGCAGCGTGGATTTGCCGGAACCGGAAGCTCCCATAATCGATACAAGCTCACCCTTGTTGATGTCGAGATTAATATCCTTCAGCACGTGCAGGGGCACTATGCCGGGATAGGTTTTGTTTACATCCCTTAGCTTAATCATATGATTGCGATGAATTATTGGTCAATTCCATAAGACGGAATAACTAAGTATCAAATATACAATTAATAACATATGCGAATGTGCCTTTTAACGTTAAATCCATCTAATGATAAAGATGTTTAACATCCGTTCGGAAACATTTACGACTAATAGACGATGTTACATCCCATAAAGTTGCAGACTTCACTATTTTTTTGCCTGCACATTTGCAAAATTAAACCGTTTGACTTAAATTTGCGTTATAAAACAAAGACCACAAAGCCGTGGAGAGGCATTCTGCCTCTTATGGTACATTGAAATTCTGCCGCA
>DBFWRP010000461.1:0-3630 GCA_048222005.1 Muribaculaceae bacterium
GCGAGAAGATGGGGTCGAATTTTTCCACGGGCTGACGTGATGGAGTTATTTCGCCGTCGGCAGCGACACCATCGGGCAGATTCAGTACGATGGCGGTGGAGTTGGGGCCGTCGTCGGGTAGATTGAAGCCGTAGAGGTGCCAGCCTTTTTCGATTTTCGCCGAGATGGTAACGGTGGCGTTGTCGGAGCTGTTGGACGTCACCGAGGCGTCCCATGTAATAGGTGTGAGCTTCTGGGCGCTGGCAGTGGATATGCATGCCAAAATCGTGGCGAAGAGCAGTGTGACTTTCAGTTTCATTTATGTGTGTTGTTGTGAGATGTCAATGAAAAAATGTACTTGGCCATTTGCGCATGGGTGGCGCAAAGGCGACGGACTTATTGTTTTGGGGGCAGGATTCTGAGTCTGAATTCCTTGGTCTGCGGCGGAAGGCAAGTGGCGTCGTTGCAGCCCATGTAAGTCACGGAGCATGCAATGGCGGTCACCGGCGCCAGGTCGGGATTGAGTCGGAATTTCTGTGTGAACACCACTTTCCCATCCCAGTAGTTCACGTCGATGTTGAACATGGGGTCGGTTTTTGTCAGCGGTTTACTTCCTGCGGTCAGTTTGCCAGTCAGTTCCAGGCCCTTTGCGACTTCGAATTTGAATCGGGTGGGTTTGGGGCCGTTTTCCGGCATATCCACGCCATAAAGATGCCATCCCTCGGCCATGGATGCTGTCAGGGTCACCACTCCTTCTGTATCGGATGTCAGACGTGCGGTGCCAGTCCATTTTATAGGGGGTACGTCGTTATCCTGATTGCCGAATGGGTTCTGCGCTTGCGTGCAGAATATGGTCAGTATGCTTAAAAATAATGTCAGCAGTCGGTTCATGATTAAATGTTGATGTGGGATTTGAATTTGGATGCAAAATTAAACATTTTGTGCGTGATGTGCAAACACTTAAAAAATGCAAAGGATTCTGCTTTTTGTTTAACTTTTAATGCTTCTGAAGCCTGAAATACACAGTGTTTTAAGCTGTTGAAGCCCAAATGGCCGCTTTGTGTCCGGAAAGGGCGGAAAATTGCAAAAAAAATCGTAAATTTGCACGTCCGATGCATTGTATCCGCAAAACAACGGCTGCGCATCGGCCGACGGAACGCCGTGGTAGCGGTCGATGCCGCTTAGATGCATCGCCATCCCTTTATGCTTATTACAGATTGATGAGAAATAAGAAAATTCTTTACGTGTCGCAGGAGATAACCCCTTATCTGAAAGATTCGGAAATGGGCGATATGCTGCAGAAACTTCCCCAGAAAGTTCAGGAGAAAGGTTTTGAAGTGCGTGCTTTTATGCCCAAGTACGGGTGTATCAACGAGCGCCGTCATCAGTTGCATGAAGTGATCAGGCTCTCCGGTGCCAACATTTCCATTGACGACAACGACCATCCTCTGATTCTGAAGGTAGCTACGCTGCAGGCATCGCGCATGCAGGTGTACTTCATCGACAACGACGACTTCTTCCAGCGTCATGCCATGAAGGATATCGAAATCAGGGAAACTCCGGCCGATAACGACGAGCGTATGATGTTCTTCACTCGCGGCACACTCGACACAGTGAAAAAGCTGCGTTGGGAACCTGCCGTGATGCAGTGCACCGGGTGGATTTCGACACTCGTACCTGCATATGTGAAGAAGCATTATGCCGAGGATTCCACGATAGGGGAGGCCAAGATTGTGTTCTCGCTGTATAACGACCGTTTCGACGGCACACTTGACGGACGCTTTGTAGAGAAACTGCTGATGGACGGCTTCACCGACGCCGACCTTGAGGCGCTTGGCGCAGGCGAGTCTGTTGACTGGATGGCGCTCAACCGTATTGCCATACGTCATGCCGACGGGGTGATGCAGATGTCGCCCGATGTTCCCGAGGAGCTTATTGCCTATGCCCGAGAGCTGGGCAAGCCGTTCCTTCCTTATCAGGGTGAGGAGATTCAGGCCGAGCCGATAATTGAATTCTACAAAAGTTTCTGACAGAAGTTCCGGCGGCGGCACTGAAGCCGAACCGCCTTATAATAATTTAGACTCCCGATGGGATTAAGCCTGCAAATGATGTTAAAGGCACTATTAGATATGAAACGTATGCTGCCTGTGTTGCTGCTGGCAGCTGTGTTTACTGGCTGCGACGATGTCCCCAATGTGGGCAATTCGCTAGTCGACAGTGAGACCGAGGTGGTGAAGGTGTCGGATTTTGATGTCAACGGCCATTCGGTGCTCAATCCGAGTGTCCAGACCCGCAACCTCGTACAGGTGCTTGGACGCATCGATGCCACAGGATATGGTCGTCTTGAGGCGGATTTCGTCACTCAGTTCATGCCTGCCGCGCAGCTTTCGTCTGCACTCACACAAGAGAATATCGACTCGATCAAGGCATTGTTCTTTGTGCCTAACGGTTCGTTCGTCGGCGATTCGCTCGCGCCAATGGGGCTTGAGATTTATCGTCTGAACAAACAGCTCCCCTCAACGATTTTCAGCAACTTCAATCCGGCCGACTACTATTCGTCATCCGATTTGCTTGCCACAAAGATGTACGTGTGCAATGCACTCGGGCAGCCCGACTCAATCCGCAATCTCTCCTACCGGCTCATTGATGTGCATCTCCCTGTGAGCCTTGCTCATGAGTTTCTTTCGCTGTATCAGACCAACCCCGAGGCATATCAGTTCCCTGCACAGTTCGCCCGTTATTTCCCCGGAATATATGTAAGGAATTCATATGGTGCGGGCCGGGTGGTTGAAATATCCTCCACACAGATACGCATATACTATCACACCACATCGGTCGATTCCGAAGGCAAGGAGGTGATCAACCGTTTTGAAGGCAACTATTTTGCCGTTACCCCTGAGATTATCCTCAACAACAATCTGGATTTTGCCATATCCGATGCTCTGGCTCAGCGCATCGAAGGAGGCGAGCAGATTATCGTAGCTCCAGTCGGCCGCGATGTGGAGATACAGTTCCCAATCAATGAGGTCATAAGCTATTACAAGCAGCATTCCGGCTCCCTGTCGGTGGTGAACACCCTGAGCTTCAAGATTCCGGTGGAACTCATTACGAACGACTACTCTATTGCGCCTCCTGCCAATCTGCTGCTCGTGCAGTCGGACAAGAAAGAGAAATTCTTCCTTGACAACGAGCTGGCCAACAACGAGACATCGTTCTATGCATCCTACAACTCAACCGATAAATGCTACATCTTCTCCGGCATGAGGAATTACCTGCTCAAGATGCTTGAGAAATCGTCGATTGAGCCAACCGACTACACATTCACCCTCACACCGGTTACAGTGGTCACTGAGTCGAATACCTCCAACTCCTATTACGGACAGACCACCCAGTATGTCAGCTCGATTGATCCCTACATCGGAGCGCCAGTAATGGTGAAACTCGACCTTGACAAAGCCGAGATTAATTTGACCTTTGCCAAGCAGACCATCGACTGAATATCTCAGTCAAACAAACCTCCCACGGTTTTTGCACAATAAAGAAAGTTTTTATAACTTTGTATCAAAATAAAGGCAGCCGGGATGTTAATCCAAACACTCTCGTATGCGCCATCAAGCCGCAATAGCTCAGTCGGTAGAGCATTTCATTCGT
>DBFWRP010000462.1:0-3949 GCA_048222005.1 Muribaculaceae bacterium
CCTACGGAGCCCTCGTGAGCGTTCTCGACGAAATGCAGATCAACAACATCGCGAAGTACCAGATCGACAACATGACGCATCAGGACACGCTGTTGCTGCAGGACTACTGGCGTACGCATAAACAGTAAGGATGTTGGACCCCTAAAAAAAGAAAACAGACAAAATGGCAGATCTGACATCAAAAGAATGGCGCGACCTAATCTTTGAAGGTAAGAACAAAGATTTCGGCGCATACCAGCTCCGCAAGAACAGCGACAAGCGTCACAACCTTGCCGTACTGTGGACCCTCATCGGCCTGGTAGTCATCGCACTCGCCGTATGGGCCTGGACAGGCTACTCCGCCTACCGCGCCCGTATAGAAGCTGAGGAAGCCCTCGCAGCTGAAAAGATGCAGGCAGCTCAGTTCGAGGCCGAAGACCAGGAAGAAGAGGAGCAGGAAGAGCAAAAATACGAAGAGGAAAAGAAGCCTGAGATGCCCAAGGAGGAAGTAGTGGCCTCCGTGCAGCAGACCGCCATCGCCATCGTACCCCCGGACAAGGTCAAGAACGAGGTGAAGGACGTTGTCGAGCAGCAGGAGAACACCACCACCGTAGGCGTCATCAACCAGGAAGGCACCGGCGACATCGACCGAGCCAAGCTCCTCACACAGGAAGTGAAAATCGAGACACCCAAGCCCGTCATCGAGGAGAAGCCCCAGCCCAGGGACGAGCCCGAGAAAGTGTTCGAGGCCGTAGAACAGCCCGCAACCTTCAAGGGTAACGTCAACAAGTGGCTCGCCACCCACATCAACTACCCGCCGGCAGCTGCCGACGCCGGTATCCAGGGCCGAGTGACAGTCCGCTTCATCGTCAACAAGGACGGCTCCGTCACAGACGTCACCGTGCTCAAAGGCGTTGATCGCGACCTCGACAAGGAGGCAGTCCGTGCCGTCAAGTCCATGCCCAAGTGGCAGCCCGGCAAGAACAACGGCGTAGCCGTGCGCTCCTACTTCACACTCCCCGTAGTATTCCGCCTCGGAAACTAATCCTATCCTACCCATACCAAGGGCGCGGTCGAAAGGTCGCGCCCTTATTTTCGTTTGCACATACTCATCATCAGCACCTGAACACTTTGCGGCCCTGCGGCGTTATATTGGCAAACTGAGAACAACACGCAAAAATGTCCCGCAAGATTATTTTCGTTCTCCTGCGCCAGGTCAAGGCATTGTTCTGGCTGCGTCACGAATCATTCAGTACCATCACGGAACCGGAGCCCGTGTCGGTGCAGGTTTCCGACACAGCCGTCACCATCTGTTGCCCCAACGACGAGCGCCGATTCCACACAGACATCTGATTACCCGATATTGCCCCACCTTGCCGTTTCCCTTCTCCTTAATTTAAGAAGTAAAGATGGCAGCTCATTTTGAGCCGCTCGTGCGGCGTCTCGTCCTGCATTCGCACTTCTTCTTGCCGGTCAGCGGAAAAATGTGTAATTTTGCGGACATATACAAACAAATCCGATAGCATGAGTTCTACAATGTACGACGTGATAATGGACCTGCCGCTGTTCCAGGGCATCAGCCGCGAGCACGTGTCGCAGTTCCTGGAGAAAACCTATGTGGAGTTCATCAATTTCGAGGCGGGCACGGTGCTCATGCATGCCGGTGATACCGAGGATGCCCTGCTCTATGTCATAGGCGGCGTCCTCGAGCTCGAATGGAAGAACCAGCCGGGCGACATCAAAATTCTCTTCACCCTGGGAGAGCGGTCGCTTGTCGACGCCTCTCACCTGTACGGCATGGCCCGGGCCATACCGTACACCTTACGCGCCCGCACGGACGTCTCGCTGCTGCGCATCGAGAAGACACAGTTCATGGCCTTTCTCGACAAGCAGCCAATCTACCTGCTCAACTTCGTCAACTACCTTTCGCTGCGGGCGCAGAAAGGAATGTCGGCGCTTGCGCACGTCAAGGACGCTTCCCTGCGTACCCTTTTGTCCGTATGGATTAATGAGACGACCCCGTCCGAAGCCGACAATATAGAGATACACGCCTCCATCTCGACCTTGAGCCGATACTGCAACATGAGCGTGGAAGGGGTGCGTCGGGCGTTGGCGGCTTTGCAGGCCCAGGAGCTGATTACACGCAAGCGCGACGTTGTCTCCGTGCTCTCTCGCCGTCAGTTTCTCCAGGAACTATTTTCCTGACAGGGCCCGGCGGCAGCGCGGGCAGAAACCATGAAGCACATACTCGGACTCGTTTACCGTAAATCCTTCGGGAATGTCCACTGCCGGTATATTGACTGTGGGCAGGCAGAATGTATGGTCGCAGCGCAGGCAATGGAAGTGGCAGTGGAGTTCGTCGGGGCGGCAGCGGTGCGTGTTGTGACACAGGCAGTACTTGCGTTGCCTGGAGCCATCGTCAATGGTGTGCAGCAGGTGGGCGTCGGCGAACATCTGCAGTGTGCGGAAGAGCGTCGAGCGGTCCACCGTGGGGAGAGCCTCGCAAGCGTCGCCCAGCGAGAAGGCGGTGTCCATCCCTTCCAGCGCTCCGAGCACCAGCAGTCGCACCGCCGTGGGGTGCACTCCGTGAGCCTCGAGCATTGCCTCTCGTTCTGCATTTCCGTTCATGCCGCAAAGTTACACAAATTATCCCGTAAGATACAGGGAAAGTTTGCACATTTTGCAGCTTATGCTTAATTTTGCATCCGAAAAAACACATACCATGGCAAGTATATCACCCAAACGCGCGAGCATGATACACGGAGTGCTTCTGATAGCCCTCTTCGCCTGCGCATCGTTCTATATCGGCGAGGCCCGGTTTCTCAAGGAGTTGAGCATCAGCCCGATGATCATCGGCATCATCCTGGGCATGATTTATGCCAATTCCCTTCGCAATCACCTGCCGGACACCTGGGTGCCAGGCATCCAGTTCTGTTCCAAGCGCCTGCTGCGCCTGGGCATCATCTTCTACGGCTTCCGCCTGACGCTCCAGGACATTGCCGTGGTTGGCGTGCCGGGCGTCATCGTCGACGCCATCGTCGTCACCGTCACCATCCTCGGCGGTGTGCTGATAGGGCGTATGATGAAGATGGACCGCGACACGGCCCTGCTCACCAGCGTGGGCAGCGGCATTTGCGGCGCCGCAGCCGTCTTAGGTGCCGAAGCGACTATACGTTCCCAGCCATACAAGACGGCCGTGGCCGTGGCCACAGTAGTCATCTTCGGCACCGTCAGCATGTTCCTCTATCCGGCCCTGTACAACACAGGTACGCTCGGCCTGACACCGCAGGAGATGGGCATCTACTCCGGCTCCACTCTCCATGAGGTGGCCCACGCCGTCGGCGCAGGCAACGCCATGGGTGCCGACGTGGCCAACGGCGCCATCATCGTCAAGATGATCCGCGTGATGATGCTCGTGGTAGTGCTCCTCGTCCTCAGCGTCTGGGTGGGAATGCGCTCGCGCAAGGCCGTGGGCGCAGGCGGGTCGGCCCAGAAGGGTAAGATTTCCATACCCTGGTTCGCCGTCCTCTTCCTGTTGGTAATCGTTTTCAATTCATTCGTTCACCTGCCTGAACCCATGATTGACGGCATCAACTACGCTGACACCTTCATGCTGACCATGGCCATGGCGGCCCTCGGCGCCGAGACCAGTTTCGACAAGTTCAAGAAGGCGGGCGCCAAGCCCTTCATCCTGGCTTTCTGCCTTGACCTCTGGCTCATCGGCGGAGGCTGGGTGATGGCCAAGTACCTCGTTCCGCTATTATAGGCTCTGCTGCATCTGAGCAATTGAGGGGACGCACAGACTGTGTGTCCCCAATCATAAGATGCACGCTCGTCTGTGCGTGGTCTGTAACTTTTCCGGGCAAAAATATAATCCGCAAAACGAAACGTGCGACGCTCTCAGAACGAAACGTGCCAAAATTAAAACGAAACGATTCTCCGTCTCAAAACGAAGCGTACCTCTGAGGTG
>DBFWRP010000463.1:0-4696 GCA_048222005.1 Muribaculaceae bacterium
TTGTGTCAGGGGTAAATAATTCCATTTACCTGTCATTTATGTTGTTTTTTTATTGGCTTGGAGGAGGCCCGGCTATTGCGCGGCAAAAAGGACCGGGCGGGGATGGAGGGAGGGGGATGATATATATGATGAAACGGCCTCAGAGGGCCTGTCGGCGCAAGCCTTTGGCCTGCAAAGCTATAGTAGGCGAGACTTCGGGGTGGATGCGGAGAGAGCCCGATGAGCCTTTTATGCCACACTATATCCAATTGCAAATATACAAATATTCGCTGAAAACCGAAAACTAAAGTCAGGCTTTAACCGGGCCAATGTGCCTCACGGGAGGCTATCAAGGCAAAATTCAACATAATTCGACATTGACGGCATACAGGTTTAAGTAAAATTTAACATATCTTGCTAACTTTGTCCCCTGAAGCAAACCTAAGGCTGCATACTCATATATGAAAATACATTTCCGACCTACGTGCCTCCGGCTGGGCGACGCGCTGACCAACTTGCCTACAGGCACACTGACCATCCTTACAGTAACGGCCATCCTTTGGCTCACCCTGGCTCCCGACCCTCTGCCCGACACGGGCATGCGGTTATTTCCCGGCTCCGACAAAGTGGTTCACGCATGCATGTTCGGCGGCCTGTTCTTCATGGCCACGCTCGACTGTACGGCCGCACACAAAAAGCGCCGGACCACCTGGAGTCCGGCGCAAAGAATGCGGTTCTATGTGATTACGGCGTCGGCATGCACGCTTTTCGGTGGCGCCATCGAGCTGCTTCAGGATGCGATGCAGATCGGGCGGAGCGCCGACTGGCTTGATTTTGTGGCCGACGGAGCCGGTGTGGCGTTGGCCGTAGCACTCACACCGTGGATTATAGGCAGATTATTTACCGGCAGCCACTGAATCGGCAGGCGCTGCGAATGTGGCGGGAGTGAGCGTGCCCTCCATCACGGCCTTCACGTCGGCTTTCAGCTCGCTGTCCTGCTTGTCGCGGCTGAGAATCGTGCCATCAGGGCCGATTATGAGGATGCAGGGGATACCCGAAATGCCGTAAAGATCGGTGGGAACAGTCTGCGCGTTGAGAATCTGCGGCCAGGGCAACTGATGCTGCTTAATGGCGTTCACCGTGTTCTGGGGTTCATCCCACACGGCCACGCCGAGCACTTCGAGCCCCTGCGGGCCATATTCCTCAAGAATCTCCTTTATAACCTTAGTCTCACGGATGCACGGGCCACACCAGCTTGCCCAGAAATCCACAAGCACAGGCTTGCCTTTGCCGACATAGTCGCTGAGGCTCTGCTTGACGGAATCGTTCTGGATGGTGAAATCCATAAATTTGTTGCCCGGCTGGGTGGCCTGCTTGTTCACGGCGGCGGCAAGCAGCTTTTCAACACGTTTGTATTGTTTCAGCACAGGATACTGCTTGAGCATGTCCTGAAGCTCGTCGAGCGAAAGCGAATAAGCCATGTCGATAAACAGGGCATAGCCCACCGGATTGTTTACGTTGGCTTTGAACAGCGAGTCGGTGTAAGCCTCATATTCGGCCATGATGGCCTGCTGCGCGGCCACAGAAGTGCTGTCGTCGGGCAATGCGCGGAAACGTTCGCCAAGCTGGCGGCTGTAAGCCTGCATGTCGGCGTTGATTTTATTAAGAGGCGTTCCGCTCACACGGCCTTTGTCCACAGTGATGTCACCAGGCTCAACGATGAGCGACCCCATGCGGTTGCCGTCGACTATGAGACGCGCCAGGGCAGGCTGTGCTACAGTGCCGTTGAAAAGCGCGCGGCTGTCGGCGATAACGGCGGAATCCATCTTCTCGCCGGTGTCGAAATTAACCAGATATGCTGTCAGGCCATCGAATTCATCGGGCATCGAGGCAGTGATTTTATACGTGTCGGCGGCAGCGGCGGCACTGCAAGCCACCAGCAGCGCTCCGGCCGCAATTGTAAGTAATTTACTGTTCATTATTGTATTTCTTGTTTCGTTTTGTTACTTTTGTGGATACAAAAAGCATGCAGAGACATGATTTCAGCCTCTACACCCTGACAAAGTAACGAAATATTTTGTTATAATAGAAATGTGTTTGGTTAATTTCTTTAAATGCATCCCAACCGGACATATCATTTGACCTACAGAACGCTACAGAGGCAATCAAGCCCGTTTATTTAATACGATTTACAGAATACAATGCCACAGAATCAACTATTACAGACTCTGCAACGCAGCATAATCGACAACAACCGGCTTCCGGCTCTCTCCGATTTCAACGGAAGCACAGTAACCTACGGAGCGCTCGCCAACAAAATAGCACGCATTCACACCATGCTGGCTGCCGCAGGCATAAAAGCCGGCGACAAGGTGGCGCTTTGCGCACGCAATTCGGCCGAGTGGGCAGTGACCTTTCTCGGGGCACTCACCTATGGCGCAGTGGTGGTGCCGATTCTGCATGAGTTCCATCCCGACAACGTGGAACACCTCGTGAACCATTCGGAGGCGAAAATCCTGTTCTCCGAACGGCAGATTGCCGACAATCTCGACACCGAAAGGATGCCGGGGCTGACAGCGCTGCTGCTCATTCCGGGATATGAACCGGTCATCTGCCGCAATGACAGGCTGGCTCAGCTGATCGAGAATTTCGACGATGCTTTCAGACGCATATATCCGTCGTGGAGCGCAGCCGACCTGCGATTCGCCGACCCTGCGCCCGACACCGTGGCCCTGATCAACTACACTTCAGGGTCGACAGGCAATTCAAAGGGGGTGATGCTAACCTACCGCAACCTCTGGAGCAACGTGCACTTCGCTATCGGCAACATCCCCTTCCTTCATCCGGGCGACGGCATGCTGAGCATGCTTCCGCTGGCACACATGTACGGACTGGTGTTCGAATTCCTCTTTCCACTCACATTAGGATGCCACATCACATTCCTTGGACGCATCCCCTCGCCCCAGATAGTGCTCAAAGCATTTTCTCAGGTAAAGCCGAAACTGGTCATAACCGTACCGCTTGTGATTGAAAAAATCATCAAGGGGAAAGTGTTCCCGGTGCTCCGGAAGCCGGCGGTGCGCCTGCTGACAGCAATCCCCGGGGTGCGCGACCTGATCTACAGCCGTATCCGTAAGCAGCTGCTCGACGCTTTCGGCGGTCAGCTCGAAGAACTGATTCTCGGAGGTGCCGCTCTCAGCTCGGAGGTGGAAAACCTGCTGCGCACCATCCGCTTCCCATTCACCGTGGGCTACGGCATGACCGAGTGCGCTCCATTGCTCACCTACTGCTACTGGTCCGACCAGCGTCCGCACTCCTGCGGCAAGATGGTGGACGGCATGGAGGCAAGGATAGCCAGCAAGGACGCCGCCAATGTGCCCGGCGTGCTTTTTGTACGCGGCGACAATGTGATGAAGGGATACTACAAAAATCCGGAGGCCACGGCCGAAGCGCTCGACAATAAGGGCTGGCTCAACACCGGAGATGTGTGCACGATCGATGCCGACGGGTATGTGTACATCCGCGGACGCGACAAAAGCATGATTCTCGGTCCGTCGGGACAGAACATTTATCCCGAAGAGATCGAGGTCAAGCTCAACAACCTCCCCCTGGTGGGCGAATCCATCGCCGTTGACCGCGACGGACGCATTGTGGCTCTCGTTCACCCCGACTACGACCAGGGGCGCAAGCTCGGGCTGACCGAAGCGGAGACCGAGAAGAAAGTGATGGCCAATCTCCCCGTTCTGAACAAAATGCTCCCTGCATATTCGCGGGTCAGCGCATTCGAGATTCACCGCGACGAATTTGAAAAGACTCCGAAACACTCCATCCGCCGCTTCATCTACAAATGATGCACAATGCACAATGCACAATGCTTGATGCATGATTTTTATTCCTGATTTACATTCACACTCTGGTTGCGCGGACCATTCCACCACATTTCCGGTCAGAACGCTACATCCCCACGGTCAGGACTCATAAAATTCGCGTCGAAATCCCCACCGGAATTTCGACGCGAATTTTAAATGCATCCGGCGCAACCGGGAATGCAATTAAAGCATAGAGGGATAAATACACTGATGTGCCATGACGGCAAGGCGTGGCTGCGCGGCTAAACGCTCTGCGCCTTCGACGCCGTCTGGCAAAAACCGCACGCCTGCTGCAGTTCTGCAAAGAAATCATGACCGAGAGCTACCGAAATCCGGCACAACAGCTCTGTGTCAATGCTGCCTTTACGCAGAATTTTATAGACGTTAGTGCGGTCACAGCAAATTTCCTGCGCGAGCCATGCCGCGGGTCGGCGCTGACGTCGCAACTCATTGCTGATAAGAGAACCGATGTGAACCTTAATGCCACAATCTTCGGTTCGTGTCAATTCCGGTTTCGAGTCCATAGTTGAAACAAGCAATAGAATAGTGGTAAAAAAGTAAAACCGGAAAACAATGGGAAAACTGCACAAACCTCGCGGAATCGCCATTGTTTTTCCTACCGCAAAATTAGAAAAAACCTGAGAAATATACAACGGCGATTTCATTTCATTTTAATGCAACTACCTACCGCTCAATGCAGAAGAGTGCCGGAGCGCATGCCGTTCACCACTTTTTGAATTTATTTTTTTAAAGTGTCTCAGACAGCATTCAAAAAAGTTTGTCAGATAAACAGCTCCAAAAAAAACGATGTTTAAGAACCGCCTGAAATCAATTCTAAAATTAACAAT
>DBFWRP010000464.1:0-4590 GCA_048222005.1 Muribaculaceae bacterium
CCGCCAAGCTCGCAGTTGAAGCCAATGCATTCTCCGCAACCGCCGAAAAAGCCATTGTTGAGGCCGGCGGCTCCATCAACAAAGTAAAGTAATTCGATGAAATTTATTCAGACATTAAAGAATATCTGGACGATTCAGGAGCTGCGTCAGCGACTCACCATCACTGTCCTGCTGGTTCTGGTTTACCGTCTGGGCTGCTACGTGGTCCTTCCGGGCATCAACCCCAACGACCTCGACGCCCTCACGTCGTTCACCAACCGCAGCGGCTTGATGCAGCTGTTGGATATGTTCTCGGGAGGAGCTTTCTCTCAGGCCTCCATCTTCGCGCTGGGTATCATGCCTTACATCACTGCGTCCATCGTGATCCAGCTTGCAGGCATGGTGCTTCCTTCGTTCCAGAAGATGCAGCGTGAGGGCGAGAGCGGCCGTCAGAAGCTGAACCAGTACACACGCTATCTGACCGTCCTTATTCTCCTTGTTCAAGGCCCTGCCTATCTTTACAACCTGCGTGCTCAGGTTGTGAACGCAGGCGGCTCGGTTGAGATGGGCTTCTGGACGGTGGCGTTCCTCACCGTCATCCTGGCAGCCGGCTCCATGTTCATCATGTGGCTCGGCGAGCGCATCACCGACCGAGGCATCGGCAACGGCATCTCGTTCATCATTCTCGTGGGTATCATCGCCCGTCTCCCCATCGCGCTGTTCTATGAATTCACCAGCCGTCTGCCGGGCTCAACCGGCAATCAGGGTGGTCTGATCATGTTCCTTGTGGAGATCGGTCTGCTGTTTGCCGTTACCATCGGCGCTGTTCTGCTTGTGCAGGGCACACGTAAGGTGCCTGTACAGTATGCGAAACGCATCGTTGGCAACAAACAGTATGGCGGCGCACGCCAGTACATCCCCCTGAAGGTGAATGCAGCCGGCGTGATGCCCATCATCTTCGCACAGGCCATCATGTTCATACCCATCACCCTTGCGGGCTTCGGCTCGTCGGAAAGCTCCACTGGCTTCTTCGCCACTTTTTCCGATATCAACGGGTTCTGGTATAACGCTGTTTATTTCATCATGATTGTTGCCTTCACCTACTTCTACACCGCCATCACGGTGCGTCCCACCCAGATGGCCGAGGAGATGAAACGCAACAACGGCTTCATCCCCGGGGTGAAACCCGGCAAGAAGACGGCCGAATATCTTGATTCGATCATGAGCCGCATCACCCTGCCCGGGTCGCTGTTCCTCGGCATTGTTGCCATCCTGCCCGCATTCGCGCGCTGCTTCGGCATCAGCCAGAACTTCGCCCAGTTCTTCGGCGGCACATCGCTGCTCATTATGGTTGGTGTGGTGCTCGACACGCTCCAGCAGATTGAATCGCACCTGATGATGCACCACTACGACGGCCTCATGAAAGAGGGCAAGATCAAGGGCCGCACCACAGGAAGCGCCTATTGATAAAACAGAAACGAATTGAGTTGCCCGGAGGCGCGGTGATTCCCGCCCTCCGGAGCAGCCCTTTCAGAAAGGTTGAAAATGATTTATCTAAAGACACCGGACGAAATTGAAAAAATGCGCGCAGCTTGCGATCTGACGAGCCGTACGCTCGCCGAGATGGCAAAATGGGTGCAGCCCGGAGTCACCACCCACAAAATCGACTCGGTCGCAAAGGAATTCATCCTTGACAATGGCGGCCGTCCCGCCTGCCTTGGCTACGGGGGATTCCCCGGCGCCGTGTGCATGGAGGTCAACGAGATTGTGGTGCACGGTTTCCCCTCGAGCTATTCGCTCCGTGAAGGCGACATCATCGGACTTGATGTCGTGGTAGAGCTCGACGGCTTCAACGGCGACATGTGCTACACGTTCCCTGTGGGCCAGGTCGACGAAAAAGTCCTGCAGCTCATGCGCGACACCAAGGAGTCGCTCTACCGCGGAATCGAGGCATGCAAGGAGGGCAACCGCATCGGCGACATTGCCAACGCCGTGCAGACATTCTGCGAGCGCCGGGGCTACTCGGTGGTGCGCGAGATGTGCGGCCACGGCATCGGACGTAAGATGCACGAAGATCCTGAGGTGCCCAATTACGGACGCCGCGGCACAGGCCCGCTCATCAAGAACGGAATGTGCCTGGCCATCGAGCCGATGATAAATCTTGGAAGCCGGAACATCGTGATAGAGCCCGACGGCTGGACGTGCCGCACCCGCGACCGCAAGCCCTCGGCCCATTACGAGCATACGGTGGCCGTTGTCGACGGCAAGGCTGATGTGCTCACCACGTTTGACTATGTGAAGGACGTGCTGGGTGAGCGCTTCATCTGAACCGGCTCGTGCGGCATTGACTGAGCCGGCCTGTCCGGTTTATTTCCCCCGACCTTGAATGAAAGGCAACACTTACCCCAACCCGATTCATAAAAACACTTTTTATTATATGGCAAAACAGTCGGCTATAGAGCAGGACGGCACAATCGTTGAGTCGCTTTCCAACGCCATGTTCCGCGTGGAGCTGGAAAACGGTCACGAAATCACGGCCCACATCTCCGGTAAGATGCGCATGCACTACATCAAGATTCTTCCCGGCGACAAAGTGCGGGTCGAGATGTCGCCCTACGACCTGAGCAAGGGTCGTATCGCTTTCCGCTACAAATAAAACGTAATCCCCATTAACACCAAACCCATATTATCCTTATGAAAGTAAGAGCCTCCATCAAGAAGCGCACCCCTGAGGACAAGATTGTACGCCGCAAGGGGCGTCTCTATGTGATCAACAAGAAAAATCCTAAAAACAAACAGCGTCAAGGATAATAACGATTAAGGGCTTGAAATCCAGCATCTCCCGTCAGGATATAGACGGCGCCCTAAAATCTGCCGTCCATGGGGCTGATGCCCGGAATTTTCATATGTGCCTGAAATTTATTATTTTTGCAGAAAAATAAGAGATAACAAAAAGCATTTATGGCAGTAAGAATCGTGGGAGTTGACCTCCCCCAGAACAAACGAGGCGAAATCGCCTTGACCTATATCTTCGGCATCGGCCGAAGCGCCGCAAAGACCATCCTGGACAAAGCCGGCGTTGATGTCAACATCAAGGTACAGGACTGGACCGACGCACAAGCCGCGAAGGTTCGTGAAGTGATCCAGGAAAACTACAAAGTTGAAGGTGACCTGCGCAGTGAGCTGCAGCTCAACATCAAGCGATTGATGGATATCGGTTGCTACCGTGGCATCCGCCACCGTATCGGCCTGCCCGTACGCGGTCAAAGCACCAAGAACAACGCCCGCACACGCAAGGGCCGCAAGAAAACAGTCGCTAACAAGAAGAAGGCTACAAAATAATTTTAGTCTCCTCCAATTAAATTCATCTTTAGCAATATGGCAAAGAAAACAGTCGCAGCAAAGAAGAGAAACGTCAAGGTCGACGCAGCCGGCCAGCTTCACGTTCACTCCTCCTTCAACAATATCATTGTATGCTTAGCCAATAGCGAGGGTCAGGTTATTTCCTGGTCGAGCGCCGGCAAAATGGGTTTCCGTGGTTCCAAAAAGAACACCCCCTATGCAGCCCAGATGGCAGCCCAGGATTGTGGCAAAGTTGCCTACGATCTCGGCCTGCGTAAAGTAAAGGCTTATGTTAAGGGTCCCGGAAACGGCCGTGAATCAGCAATCCGCACCGTGCATGGCATGGGCATCGAGGTGACAGAGATTATCGACGTTACTCCGCTTCCCCACAACGGTTGCCGTCCTCCCAAGCGTCGTCGCGTCTGATGAACGGATGCCTCAGGCACTCACTCGCAATTCTTTCAGATAACCTGCCTGAAATGCCGTAAGCCACCGCGCGGTCTGCATCAGCTTCAATGGCGGTGCGTCCGCCGAATCAGGTTCGGATCGTAATGGGGATTCATTACCGGACCAAGTTCAGCAATACGGCACGGCAGCTGTCAGGGCTTTCAGATGCCGACAGCCATGCCGCTCCAGGGCATCAGGGCAGAAATCAACCAACACAAATTATCAAGAACGAAAAATGGCAAGATATACAGGTCCCAAGACCAAAATCGCACGCAAATTCGGCGAACCTATCTTCGGCGAAGATAAAATTCTGAGCCGCCGCAACTTCCCCCCCGGCCAGCACGGTCAGAACCGTCGCCGCAAAACTTCGGAGTACGGCACACAGCTCCGTGAAAAACAGAAAGCAAAGTACACCTACGGTGTGCTGGAGCGTCAGTTCCGCAACCTTTTCGAGAAAGCTTCATCGATGAAGGGTATCACCGGTGAGATTCTTCTGCAGCTTCTCGAAGGCCGTCTGGACAACGTTGTTTACCGTCTGGGCATCGCCCCCACACGCGCAGCAGCCCGTCAGCTCGTGCTTCACAAGCATGTAACTGTAAACGGCGCCGTTGTTAACATCCCCTCGTATGCCGTTCAGCCCGGCGACGTAGTAGGCGTGCGTGAAAAATCCAAATCGCTCGAAGTCATCGCTGATGCACTCGCTGGTTTCAACCACAGCAAATATCCCTGGCTCGAATGGGACGAATCCACAAAGAGCGGAAAGCTCCTGCACGTTCCCACCCGCGAGGACATCCCCGAAAATATCAAGGAGCAGCTTATCGT
>DBFWRP010000465.1:0-3402 GCA_048222005.1 Muribaculaceae bacterium
CCGTCTCCACCAATGCCCAGATAGGCAAGCTGCTGAAAAAGACCAAGAAAACCGTGGAACAAGTGCTGGCGCCGGTCACCGGCACCACCGCCGAGGCCAATCCCCTGGCCGGCGTGGCCGACATACAGCTGATCTATGCCATAGGCGACACTGTATCCGCCAACTACGGCCGCGTGACGCTCGTGCTCAGCGTCAACATGAAGGTCAACAATCCGCAGATCCGGCTCGGAAGCGTCAACAACGTCGCAATGATGGCAGTGACCCCTGACGGCAAAGTGTATAAGCCCGAGCTAAATCTCAACGGGGTATACCCCAAAGACGTTGTGGAAGGCACCGCCGTCACCATTCCGCTAAACGACCCCGACATGGTGTTCCCCGACATTCCGCTGGGCACTTCCATGTTCCAGACCGTCAAGCTGGGAGTGATGGTCGACCCACAGCACAAGGAGACCCTCACCTTCCATAACGTTCCCATCCGCTGGGAGCTCCGCACAGCTTCCCGATAACCTCACTTAGGCTCCATCCCACAAAAATCTGCCCGTCCGATGTGAAGGATGGGCAGATTTTTGCAGGCGGCGGAAGTGTTATTGCCGGAATTTGACAAAGAGGTCCTTGCCGTAGGCTATCCAAAGGTTGCCTTTGCTGTCGAACTCCATGAAGGCGCATCCGTAGATTTCATATGGTTCAGGAGTCTGACCTTTCCACATCTTGGGCTTCATGATGTCGGTGACGATGGGGTTGGCCTCGGCCGAAGTGAGCTTATCGCCATAGCTGAACTCCACGAATCCTCGTCCACCCCTGGCTACAATCTTGGTCCCGTAGGCGGCGAAGTCCTCGAACGAGCCATTGATTTCGGCTACTGGACTCGCGCCCGTTTCGGTCATCTTTAATATCTGGGTCCTGGCGTTGCTGCCGAAAGAGCTGGTGCAGAGCAGCAGGTCGCCGTTGGCCTTGTTGTAGAGCAGCCGCTTCACTTCGCCATGGGCCTGGATGAATCGCCTCGTCTCGCCCATTTCAGGCACCACGGGATCGGACGTGACGTAGAATTTCGTCAGTCCGTGCTGGTCGTTTTCGCCATAGTTGATGAAATCGTTGTTGTCGAGACTGCGCCCGGAGCGCTTGTTGAGAACCACCTTGTCAAGGCATCCTGCCCAGAGGGAGTTGCCGATCCAGTAGGCGTCGGGCACATAATCGTTGTACACCACCACGGGCTGCATGCCGTGGTTGATGTCGAATACCACTGCGTTTTCGTTCTGTCCGTACAGCACCAGGAACCCGCCCGTAGGATCCACGTTCATGGCAGAGTACGCCTCTTCGATGTTCTTGCAGAAGTCCTTGCCGGCGGAACGCACTATCTGCGGCTTCGTGCCTTTTGCGCCGAGGCGGTAAACGCCGTCGCCGTTGACATAGAAGTAGAGGTTTTCGCCATGTCCCGCCATTCCCTGGATGGTAGTGAAGACTTTATTGGGGTTGAGGAACGCAGCGCTGTCGGCCGTCCATGTGCGGGTGTCGATGCGCCAGATCTTCCTGGAGTTTCCGGCGAACGACTCGTGCGCGTTGTGCGTCACCCGGGTTATCTCGTCCGGCATGGCGACATGTGCGAATTTCTTCGACACCTGCTGCGCCTCGGCGCCAGGAAGCGTCGTCAGGAGTGCCACCAGCACCGAAATGAGCCGGGCCGGGAATCCGAGAGACATAGTAGTGTTCATTCCGCTTTATAGGAGAGATGCAGTGCCACGGCTTTTGTGCAGCCTTCGGCATTGTGTTTGTTGATGACGATGTCTTCGAGCTTCAGGGGAGTGCCGGCCTTGACGCCCAGCTGGTCGGAGCTGTAGACGGACAGGGGCACCACGGCCACCTTCTGGGAGAAGACCTGGTTACCTTCGGCATCGGTGCCGACCAGGTATACATGCTCGCCCAGGCCGGCGTAGCTGGAGGCGTTCTGGCCCGACAGGCTCCGGGCATCGTCGCTCTGGTAGTTTTCAGCCGCTTCTATTTCACCGGCGACCCTGAAACGAGGTGTCTGGTCCAGCTTCGACGCAAATCCGTCGAAAGTAATCGTCATGGGACTCTTGACGGTGAACTGAGGAGTCGACTGGACTTCGAGGGTATTTCCGTCGAGAGCCTTGGCGGCTTCTTCGAGCGTGGCTCCGTAGTCCTGCTCCGCCTTTTCGGCCTCGGCCATCAGCTTCCTGCCCTCTTCTTCTGTAGAAGCGGTCTTAAACTGCTGCTTCAGGGCATCCTTCTTCTCCATCATCTGGAGATAGAGGCCGGGTACGTCGCCGAAGAATTTAGAATCGGAGGCCTTGTCCGAGCCTCCGCCGCACGATGAGAGAGCAAGCGCTCCCATTGACGCGATAGCCATTACGGCCATCAGGTGTCTGATTTTCATTGCTTTGTCGTTTTTTACGGGCAAAGGTACGGCAGTGTTTACGTACCGCTCAATTAATCCGTAAAAATGAATTAACAAAGCGTAAATCAGTGTTGACAATCTCGCAATGCAGATTAACAAGACGTATAATAAGCTGATGGTCAGTCAGTTGACTTTTTACGGAAATCGGCAGGGGAGATGCCGACGACCTTGGTGAAGACGCGGATGAAAGCCTGTGGCGAATTGTAGCCGGACATCCCGGCGATTATCTTGACGGGATGTCCGGTGGACGTAAGCAGCCTGCGGGCATGCTCCACACGCCTGGCGTTGACATAATCGTAGAAGCATGTGGAGGCCTCGCGGTTGAAATAGGCGCTGACGTAGGTGCGGTTGGAGTTGACGGCCCGTGCAACGTCCGACACCTTGAGGTTGGGGTCGAGGAAGAGCTGTCGCTCGTCCATCAGACGCTCTATGCCTGCCCCCAGTTCGGAGATAGCCCTGGCCGGGGCGTCTTCAGGCTCGTCCATGGGGAGGTCTTCGTCCGGAGTGCCGAGCTCGTCAATCACATTCTCGTGCTTGTAGAGGAAATAATCAATCACCATCCACATTGCCACAGATGTCGTGAGATAGATGCACTCCATCACCCCGTTGACGGCCACAGTGTCGAGGATCCACAGCGCCAACAGGGCGAAGAAGAACCATAGTATCGACGAGAGCCAGTTGAGGTTTACGTTCTCGGTGTAAGAATACTGCTCCATCAGCAGCCTGTTGTAGCGACGGATATTTACGAGCGTCCACACCAGGTAAGCGACTCCGTAGATGGCCGAACCCACAATCATGAGCCAGTACAGAAGCAAAGCGGCCGAGAAGATGTAAGCTACGGAAATGGCGACAAAAGGGAGTATGTTGGCAATCACAATCGCCGGCGAAACGCTTCCGGGCCGGACAAGCTCGCGCAGAATCAGCGCGTAGAAGGGTACTGCCACGATGTCGATGCTCGACAGCAGCCGCCAGGAGTCGTCTCTGAGGTA
>DBFWRP010000466.1:0-1567 GCA_048222005.1 Muribaculaceae bacterium
TTGCCAAATATTTCCGTAAGACGGCGAGTTTCTCGTTATGCAACAATGGGGAGAAACACAACAAGCCGACAAAAAATGCGAGAAAACGTTGGCTACGGAGCCACAGGGCGGGCCAAGGGTGTATGACCAAGGAAACGGCGCACACACACACAAACACGAGCAACGGAAGATTGATAGCCGACCGATGCGACCACCCTGCACACAATACCACAAATGACAACAATGTCACGATCGGGAGTGGTAGAGGAAAGAATGCGGAATGCCTGAGGCACACTAAGACACCAAGCAAATAACACAGATAAGGTTGCCATCGGCCAGCGTCTTTTTGTAAGGACAGATTCATTGCCGTTTATTCCTGAATACGTTGACAACCAACGTGCATGTGCGCGTCTGAAACACAACGGATATCCCCACATATGTAAATAATCCGGCAACGCCCCCGACGGCTACTTTAAGCCACTCACCTTCGATTATAGATTGCACTCCGTAAATCACTATCGCCATGATAGCGGAATTTACGAGTATGGGCAAGATTGTCTTTAATTGATTGAAAAAACCGAAATCCATACCACGTCCGGCCACATGGGAATTGACCATAAAGCATATCGCGGCGGTGGCAAGCAATCCGCAACAGACTGCCGACAGCCCGAACGGAAGCATGGCGAACAGGAATATGACACCACACAACACATTGAACAGTTGCAATTTCAGTTCGGTAGCGGCGCGACCTTGTATCTCCAACACCATGTAGTTGATTGAATTGACCGGGAAAAGTATGAACGACAGGCACAGTATCCTGAGCAACCTTGCGGTGTAAAGCCATTGATGGCCGATGAGGGCAGTGGTCAGCGGCTCGGCTAATGCCGCCAATCCGAGCATCAGCGGAGCGATGAAAAATGTGGCGAGACGCAAATAGTCTTTTATACCGGTTTTCATACGGGCCTTGTCTGCTCGGATGTTGCAGAACATCGGGAATGTCGCTCTCTGCACGACTCTCGACAGATTCTCTGATGAAATGCTGCCGAGCTGGCGGGCGTTGCTGTAACACCCCAAGGCATATGCCGAAAACACTTTACCGATGGTCAACACATAGAAACTCTGGAAAAGGCTGTCGAGTACATTACATGCCAACAACTTCGACCCGAAACCAAACAGGTTGCGGAATGCCCTGACAGAAAACTGAAATTGTGGCCGCCATTCAGTGACGGCCCAAAGAGTGCCGGCGGTGGCCACTTGGTTGGCGAGTTGCAACCCTACGATTGACCATGCCCCGAAACCTTTATACGCCAAAGTCAATCCGACGATGCCCGAAACTATGGCCCCGACGAGTGTCGATTTCGCCTGGGTCTTGAAATCGAGCCGCGAGGTGAGCAACGCCCGATGGACCACCAGTGTCGACTGAATTATGACACACAAGGCAAGCACCCTGAGCAACGGGATAAGTTCCGGCTCGCCATAGAAATGGGAAATCAGCGGTGCGGAGACAAAAAGCAAGAGGTAAAGGGTCAATCCGATAGCGATATTGACAAAAAACGCTGTCGAGCAATCCTCTTTCGTCCTGTCGATT
>DBFWRP010000467.1:0-1708 GCA_048222005.1 Muribaculaceae bacterium
GTGTGGGAGCCGTGGCATACCCCCTGATTAACGTGATGTATACCGACAGGTGGATATACGCCGCTACGCTCTTGTCAATCATAGTGTTCTCGCAGATGTGGTATCCCATCCATGCAATCAACCTCAACTACCTTATTGTGAAAGGCAGGAGCGACTTGTTTCTGAAACTTGAGGTGATAAAGAAAATACAGGGTGTGGCGATGCTGTGCGTCACGGTGCCATTCGGACTTGAGGCGATGTGTTATGGAGGCATAGCCACATCACTATTATGTCTGGTGTGGAATACCCGTTATAACGGCAAATTTCTCGGTATGGGAATAATAGCCCAGCTGCGTGACCTGCTTCCCACATTGCTGCTGTCTTTAGGCATGTTCATATGCGTACGTATGACGGCAGGTATGCTCGGCATGGGGTGGCTTTCGCTTTTGTGCTCGGTTGCCGTCGGAATTGTGATATATCTTGGTGGAGCGGTGGTTTTCCGTTTCCCCGAATTGAAAGAATTGAAAGATCTCCGAAAATAATCGGGATTTTCCCCTGATACATGGTTTCTATGGAAAATATTACGGTAACTTCTCCCTTGCTTCCTGACTTGGATGAATTTCACTCATTGCTGAAGGAAATCTGGGACAGCAAATGGATCACAAACAACGGTTCGTTTCACAAGCGGCTTGAGGCTGCTTTGGCAGAGTATCTCAAAGTGCCTTATGTCAGTCTTTTCACCAACGGCACACTGCCCCTGATAACCGCCTTGCAGGCATTGCGTATCACAGGAGAAGTGATCACGACTCCATATAGTTTCGTCGCCACGACACATGCCTTGTGGTGGAATGGGGTCAAGCCGGTTTTTGTTGACATTGACCCTTCGACAGGTAATATAGACCCCGCTTGCATCGAGGCGGCCATCACCCCCAAGACCACAGCCATCATGCCGGTGCATGTCTATGGCAAGCCATGCGACACCGAGGCCATCCAAGCCATCGCCGACAAATACGGGCTGAAAGTGATCTACGGCGCGGCCCATGCTTTCGGAGTGGAAGTCAATGGAAAGAGCATCCTTGAGGCGGGAGACATGTCAACCCTGTCATTCCACGCGACCAAGGTCTACAACACCATCGAGGGAGGCGCGATGGTGATACACGATGCCAAGACAAAACAGCGCATCGACTACCTGAAGAACTTCGGTTTCGCCGGAGAGACTGAGGTCGTCGCTCCCGGCATCAATTCAAAGGTTGATGAGATGAGGGCCGCATATGGCCTTTTGAACCTGCGTCAGGTTGATGACGCGATTGCGTCCCGTCGCAAGGTAGCCGTGGCTTATCGCAAGGCACTACGCGATGTTCCCGGGGTGACATTTTTCGACGATATGCCCGGCGTGCGTCACAACTATTCCTATTTCCCGCTCTTCATTGATGCGGAAAAATATGGTATGACCCGCGACGAACTCTACTTTAAAATGAAGGATGCCGGAGTCCTTGGGCGCCGGTATTTCTATCCGCTCATCTCGGAGTTCACCACCTACCGCGGGCTTCCTTCCGCCGCCAAGGAAAACCTCCCCAACGCCCACCGTATGGCCGACTCGGTAATCTGTCTGCCAATGCACCATGCCTTGTCTCCGGAAGATATCGCCCGCGTAATCTCGGCCATAAAAAAATGAGCCCGATTAAATCCACCTCACCAATCCGCCATATGCGCCATCTCTCCTTTATAC
>DBFWRP010000468.1:0-7605 GCA_048222005.1 Muribaculaceae bacterium
CGAATTGTTCTGATGTATTACCTCAATCTCGAAAAGTTCCTCAATCAACCCGATGCTGATCTGAATATCATGCTTGCCGAGGCTTCTGAATCACCTCCTCTATAGCCTGAATTTGACTAGGGGGGCTTGGCCGAAACAAAAAGTAAGCCCAACTTCTAATTATCAGAAAGTTGGACTCACTGCCTTATGGTTTAGCGGACAGTAATAATCGATTTCCTGTATGCCGTGGCGGTGAACTATCTGTATAATCCGGAGTCGCCGATGTACAATCAGGAGACGTTTCTGCCGTTTGCCGACTGGGCCATAGCCCGCGGATATTATGCCGACGTGGCGCAGGAGCGGCGTGCCGACATTATGAAGAACCGGGTGGGCACCGTGGCCTCCGATTTTGCTTTCGAACTGCGTGGAGGGGGGCGGTCGGCGCTGAAGGCGCTGCGCGGCACGCCGGTGCTGCTTATGTTCTACGAGCCGGACTGCTCGCAATGCCATGAGGCTGAGAGGGCGCTGCGCGGTGTGCCTGAGCTTGGGCGCGCCATTGCCGCCGGCGAGCTGCAGATGCTGGCCGTGTATGTGGGCGAGGACCACAAGCTGTGGGAGGAGCATGCCGCCACGCTGCCGCAGGAGTGGCTTGTGGGGATTGATGCCGAACGGGCGGTGGACCGCCGGGAGCTGTACAACATCGGCCTGACGCCGTCGTTCTATCTGATTGACGCCGAGGGCCGCGTGCAGATCAAGGACGGCACGCTGGGCCACGTGCTGGGGCTGTTCGGCCGGTGATGGCGGATGGGGATTTGCCGGATTGAGGGTATTTGCGTATATTTGCATGTATCTTATTTACCCTCATACATCTATCTCAACATGAAAATTTCAACATTGTGCTGGCTTCCGGTTGCTGCCATGACGCTTGGAAGCTGTTCGCATAGGGACGGCGGGACGCTCTCTTCGCCCGACGGCGAAATCAAGGTGGAGTTCGCCCTCGACGGCGAAGGCACACCCACTTATGCAGTAAAATTCCATGGAAAGGACATTGTGGAGAAATCGCGTCTCGGTTTCGCCACTCTCAACGATTCACTCAACTTCCGCAGCGGCTTCAAGGTTGACTCGGTTGTGGCAGGTTCGTTCCACGAGGTGTGGGTGCCGGTGTGGGGCGAGAACGATTCAATCGACAACACCTACAACGACCTTACGGTTTATCTGTCGAACGCTTCGGGACGGATGAATGTGGAGTTCCGCGCATTCAACGACGGTGTGGGCTTCCGCTATGTGTTCCCCGAGCAGGCTGTCGACACGCTGCTTGTGGCTGAGGAACTTTCGGAGTTCGCCATGGGCGAGGACCTGACGGCATGGTGGATTTCGGGCGACTATGACACCCAGGAATACGAGTACAAAAAATCGCGCCTGAGCGAAATCCGCAACCTCAGCGAGGGGATGCGCATAGGCAATGCCGCCCAGACCGGCTTCTCACCCACAGGGGTGCAGACATCGCTGATGCTCAAGAGCGACGACGGCGTGTACATCAATCTCCATGAGGCTGCGCTGGTGGATTATCCGGCCATGCACCTCAACCTCAACGACACCACCATGACGTTTGTGAGCCATCTCACACCGGGCATCCCCGAGGCAAAGGCCACACTGGCCCTGCCGCGCACCACACCCTGGCGTGTGATCATGCTCGGCGACAAGGCCACCGACATCCTCGCGTCGGCCATAGTGCTCAACCTCAACGACCCCTGCGCACTCGACGACACATCGTGGATTCATCCCACGAAATACATGGGCGTGTGGTGGGAGATGATCACCGGCAAATCGCAGTGGAGCTACACCAATGCCGAGAACTTCGACCTGGCCACCTTCGACTATTCCAAGGCCAAGCCCCACGGACAGCATGGCGCCAACAACGAGAATGTGCGCCGCTACATAGATTTCGCTGCCGAGAACGGCTTCGACCAGCTGCTCATCGAGGGCTGGAACGTGGGCTGGGAGGACTGGTTCGGCAAGGAGAAGGACTTCGTGTTCGACTTCGTCACCCCCTATCCCGACTTCGACATCAAGGCGCTCAACGACTATGCCCACAGCAAGGGCATCAAGCTGATGATGCACCACGAGACCTCCGGCTCAGTAGGCAACTACGAGAAGCACATGGAGGCCGCCTACGACCTCATGAACCGTTATGGCTACGATGCCGTGAAGAGCGGCTATGTGGGCCACATACTCCCCCAGGGCGACACCCACTACAGCCAGCGCATGGTGAACCACTATCTCGACGCGGTGAAGCGTGCCGCCGACCATCACATCATGGTCAACGGCCACGAGGCAGTGCGTCCCACCGGTCTGTGCCGCACATATCCCAATCTTGTGGGCAACGAGAGCGCCATGGGTACGGAGTACCGCGAAATGTCGCCTCAGCATGTGACCATCCTGCCGTTCACCCGCCTCATCGGAGGCCCGATGGACTTCACACCCGGCATTTTCTGCATGGATATGAGCAAATTCGTGCCCGGAAGCCAGGACCGCAAGAAAGCTACTGTAGCTAATCAGCTGGCGCTGTATGTCACCATGTACTCGCCGCTGCAGATGGCTGCCGACATGCCCGAGCATTATGCCGAGAAGGCCGATGCATTCCAGTTCATCAAGGATGTTCCCGCCGACTGGAGCCGTTCAATCTATCTTGACGCCGAACCGGCTGAGTTCATCATAGCTGCCCGCAAGGGGAAAGGCACGGACAACTGGTTTGTGGGCGGTGTGGCCAACGAGGCCCGCGAAAGCGAGATTTCGCTCGATTTCCTTGAGCCTGGACGCACCTACAAGGCCACCCTTTATGCCGACGCTCCCGATGCAGACTGCTACGACAATCCGGAGGCTTACGTGATCACAACGTTCGATGCCCATTCGGAGACTAAACTTCCCGTGAAGATGGCGCGTGGCGGCGGTTTCGCCCTCTCGCTCATCGCGCAGTGACGCTCACATGACCATTTGTCGAACTTGACCGATTGATATCAGGTCCGGGTCTGACTATAATCTAAAACGGACCGGCTGCAACGAACCTTCGTGGCTGCCGGTCCGTTGTTTATTTAACCATTGTTTAACAGAATGCTATTTGTTGGAATCATGCGCCCTATAATAACACATTTCACCGACGATGACCTGTATAAATTCACCATGTGCTGCGCTGTGATAGAGAACTATCCGCGCACACGGGTGAAGTACCGTTTTTTTGACCGCAACAATACGGTTTATCCCCCCGGTTTCGCCCAGGAGCTGATGCGTCAGATTGCACTGCTCGAGGAGGTGGTGATCACCGACGAGGAGGTGGAGTTCATGCAGCGGCGGTGCCGCTACATCCCGCTGTGGTTCTACAGTTTTCTGCGGGGTTTCCGCTACGACCGGCGATGGGTGACGGCCACCCAGGACGCTGAGGGTCACCTGTCGGTGGAGTTCGAGGGCTATTGGTGCGACACCATTCTGCTTGAGGTGAAAGTGCTTGCCATAATCTCCGAGCTTTATTATGAGATGACGGGGCAGGCGCAGCGCATTGAACATGGGCTGGACGAGTATTATGCCGGGGCGTATGAGAAGGCGCGCCGGCTCATCGGGGCCGGATGCGTGTTCAGCGATTTCGGCACCCGGCGGCGTGCCTCGTTTGCCGCGCAGGACACGGTGATGCGCGCCATGACGGCATGCGGACGCGACCATGCCGGTGCACCGGGGCGATTCATCGGCACGAGCAATGTGTATTTCGCAATGAAATATGACCTTACCCCCGTGGGAACCATGGCACATGAGCTGGTGTGTGCCATTGCGGGGATGTACGGGCCGCAGATGGCCAATTATCTGGCCATGCGCACGTGGTCGCACACTTATCGCGGTGCCTTGGGCACATTTCTGTACGACACATACGGGTGGCATATTTTCAGCCTGAATTTTTCGGAGGATTACGCCAACATGTTCAAGGGCCTCAGGGTGGACAGCGGCGACAATTTCGAGCAGCTCGACCTGATTGTGGAGAAATACCGTTCGCTCAACATCGACCCTGCCACAAAGCAGGTGGTGTTCAGCAACGGGCTCGATGTGGAGCAGACCATCCGGATTCAGCGTTATGCCGAGGGGAAATGCCTGCCGTCGTTCGGCATCGGCACACACTTCACCAACGATTTCGCAGGCGTTAGGCCGATGAACATCGTCATAAAGCTTACATCGGTAAAAATCACCGAGTCGTGGCCGTTCTATTGCCAGACCTGCAAACTGAGCGAGGACCACGGAAAATACACCGGTGATGCCGCAACCGTGACCTGCTTCAAGACCCTGCTGCACATTGACTGATGGCGCCGGCCGTCCTGTGGGGCAGCTCGTAAATGTTGTAGAGGGTGGTAGCTTTTGTGCACTTGTAGCCTTTGGATTGCAGATAGCTGAACAATGCGTTGAGTGCTATTGTCGTAACTGTTTCTTCCCTAAGAAAATGTCTATTTCTCTGGAGTTCGTGCCGGATAATCAATTGACGTTGTTCGGACTCCTTATATCGAATTCACGTTAGATTAGATTTCTTATGGCTCTATTGGTCAAAAAGGATGTCAGCAGTATTCGAATAGATATATACGCTAAGAAAATGATATACACAGTTTAAAGGTCATAACAAGATTTTAATCAATTAAAGGAAAATCAAACGGGCAACTAAGTTAGCCCCTGAAGTGATTGCAGCTGTAATAAAAATCATTGTGATTAAGATTCTTTTAAGAAACTTGGCTTTTTTAGCCTTTGAGCAATAAGATGCAAGTAATGCCAATCCTCCAACTGCCCATGGCATCGGTACATATCTCGCCCACCAGCTTTGTGCGAAAAAGAGAATAGGAAGCATGGTCAACGCAATGGCAACCCATGCCCATGTTTGCGCTTTGGATTGCCACATCAGTAGGAAAGAAACCAGAATTATCGGAATGAAAATAATGCCGAAACCAAGTATCCTTGCATCATATGAAGGCCATGCCAACCACTGCGGATTGATTTCCAACAACACTACTCCCCATTCGGTGTTAGGAGTTGACAACTGTGCCTTCAGAAATGCCGTGATGCGGTCCAGACCTTTAAGCATATCGGGGGTGTTATCGGTCATAATATCAATCTGTCCCGAAAGCAAAGGATATAGAGGGTCTCCCGTAGTGACCAGATTGGTAATATACGGATTGAAACCGACTAATAACAATCCCGCTAATACAGAGATAAATGCAGTTACGAAAGCATATCCCGCTAATTTCCGTTCACGATTCCATAAATATGCGGTGATGATTACGACCCAGATCACGATAGCAAAAAGAAATGAGTGAACTTAGTGTTAACTGCAAGAACGGTTACAACACCAGCCATAATCCAGTAACTTAACTGAAGGCTAAGATTTTCGTTACGTTTTTTCCATAAAATAATGGCTAAAGCACATAGTGCGATGTCTTCAAGATATAGATGCAGGTCGTTGTAAAAGGTGAATAATTGTGCCATTACCACAGGGTTGCACATCAGCGCCGCAGTTACAATTCCGATTTGTTTCGCAGAAAGGCTTGTGAAGGTGATGTGAAGTGATGAATATAACAGCGCAGTCACGCCGCAGAAACACATAAGATTGATGGCTTTCGATGTCTCAAGTGCTATCCTCCGGCAGTCAGTACCGCGGCAAGAAGTTCATAACCACGGGCATAATGACGGATCCAGACATTTTCAGGCGCATTCCCGTCATAAACGGGATTCCACCCCGAAACGAGAAGTTCTACACAAGGTTTATGGTAAGTTATGCTGTTGCACGAATAATCGAAAGTCACAAATCCGCCCAAAAGAGCCACAGCTCCAATTATAAGAAAACATGTCAGTGCTTTCCACTGACGCTTAAGGATGCCTCAGGCTACTGTTATGCCAAACGCAAGTGGTGCCTGTCAGAAACCAAGGCTCCCTCCGGATAAGAAAGTGACACCGCTGTCTATCAGTAGTACGAACACGAACAGGATCTCCAACATGAAAAACGAGATACAGACATCAGTGCTATTATTCATCATTAACTTAGTTTTTAAGTATCAGACAATAATACATTCGTCGGCCAACTCGATTATCGGCGCATCGGACGTTTCAGAATCTGTATAGACGACTATATGAAAATTTTCAGCGTCGGGTATTTTTTGCAGGATACGTCGCACTTTCTCTATGCCAAAACAATTCGGTGAGGAGAAATTCCCGGTAAGACGCCCATTGTAAATTTCCACCTCAGTTGCTATTACCTCCTTGACTCCATGGCGCCTGGCCCAGGGTATAATCCAGTCGCTGATACTCGCAGTGGCTATAATTGTATTTTCACATACTGTGTCAAGTTGGCCAACGACTTGTGTATTATATTTTCTGTCAATCTGGTCGGCAAATGTTTCGCCGAACTGTTTGAACTGGTTATACGTCATTCCCTTATACAGTCTGCCGAATAGGCGCTGTTTAGCTTCTCCATTGGTAATATATCCTAATTTCCAGGCTAAAATATGGTGGACTGAAAGAGCAAGAGCGCGGAGCATCTTCCATCTTCCGCAGGCCATCAAGGCAAAATCCATAAATGAATCCCCCTTATAGATGGTGCCGTCGAAATCAAAAATAACCAGAGTCTTTTTTAAAATTGGAGTCATTCCACTTATTCAGACATAAAGAATGATAAGATAGGCTACGGCCCATAAAAACAGACATGCGATAATGAATGGGTCGCGAGATAGAGTACGCGTAGGTTCGCCGGCTTTTCCTCCGGTAAAAATAATATGCATGTAGCGGATGATTCCGGCAATTACGAAGATCGATGTAAGGTATACATATTCGCTGTGAAGCCGTTCCATCAAGTCTGCGGACAGGGTGAACATCATGTAGCTTACAATTGTGACCGATGCGAGAATGCACACCACGCAGTTCATGAACTGTAGATTATATCCTTCAGTGCCACGGCGTGTGTGTTTGCCGTATGCTTCAGCATTGACTACGTCGTCCCTACGTTTTGCCCATGCGAGTAAAAGTGTCAGGATAAATGTCAGGCAGACCATCCATGGTGAGAGGGGTATCCCTGTGGCGGCGCCGCCAGCTAAGACCCGCAACACAAATCCGAAGGCTATAACGAACATATCAATAATGGGAACATGCTTAAGCCACAGGCAATAAGCTATATTCATGATCCAATAGCTCGCTATGATTGCCATGACTCCATACATGCCGGATGCACAGGGCACTGACAAAGATAAAATAATGAGTAAAGTGGATGTGACAAGTGCGTTGACAGGCGATACCATGCCGGATGCCACAGGCCGGTTCCGTTTTACGGGATGCATGGAATCATAAGCCGAATCGACAACATCATTTATGCAATAGATTGACGATGCGGCGAGGCAAAAGGCAACAAACGCCTCAAAACAGTTAAGCCAAGTTGACAATCCTCCATTTATCATGCGCCCACCGAAAATCAATGGAAGAAAAACGAAAACGTTTTTCAGCCATTGTCTTGGTCGCAGAAGTCTGATATAACCTGTCATGTAGGATTGATCCATAACGTTCATGTAAACTGGAACAACAGTGTCCACTTCATGATTTCGGGAGTTTATTGAATAT
>DBFWRP010000469.1:0-2028 GCA_048222005.1 Muribaculaceae bacterium
AAGGGGCGCCCTCAGTGGTGTTTTCCACCGACCAGTCGATATTGACGGTGCCGTCAGTATCCTTGAGGTAAATGCTCTGGGGCGGTGTCAGCCTGGCTGTGGCAGGTGGTGCCTGCACGATGATCCAGGCAAGTGCCGACAGACGGATGTCCTCACTCCCGGCGTTGGGGTGCGGCATGGAGACCCGCACCGTGTAGGCAGGGGTATTGCCGTTGGAGAGCTTGGAGAGCACATTCTCCTCGATCCGCACGCTGTTTTTATCCTTGCCGGCGGTATAAGTCGCAACGGGATTGAGGCCGCTCAGCGCCGCCTCATTCGCGTAGTTGCCCTCATACAGGTCAATCCTGTAATTGAACTCTTTGCCCGGCACCATCAGCGTGGCGTTGGAGCTCCACAGCACGGTGGCGGGCTGATTTACCCGCGTCACGATGGACGCGCCGCCGGAAATCACCAGTGCCAGGGAATCGCCTGCCGTCACGGTATAGGGCTGTGACTGGCCCGACACATCATCATCGTCAGTGTCCACAGTCCCATTGTCCGCCGTAAAGGTAAAGGTGACGGCTCCCACCTTGGTTCCTGTGGTGGTAACAACGCCGGTATCCTCGTTGATGTTGGCAATGAGCGGGTCGCTGCTGCTCCATTTGCCGGTGGTGTAGCTGGCCGTCTCACCGCCTGCCCCCAAAACCTCTGCCTGAAGCGTGGGGCGGGTGGTTTTGCCGAGGAAAATCGTATAGTCGTCGGCATTCGCTTCCGGGACGATGGTCACCGTGTGCGCGGAAACTTTCTTTGCCACCGTGAACTGCCGGGTCAGGGGAAGAACATTCACCCAGTCAGGATCGGCTTTCGTGCCCTCGTTGGCCTGCAGCGTCACCGTGTAGGTGCGGTCGAAAGCAGAGGGTGCGATTGCGTAGTCGCTAACGGTGAAGACTTCCTTCTCTGTGTCCAGATAGACCTGCAGATAGCTTGGTGCCTCCGCGGAGCCGTACCTCAGCTCGAGGCGGAAAGGGGCTTCCTTCGGGTCTGTTCCTGCCGGGGTGTGATAATTGCTGTATACGGTCTTGTAGACCTGCTCCATGTTGGCGTTCATCGTGAACGATGCCTTGCCGTTGTCGTAGTCGGCGGTCAGTGCGGTGGGGGCGTTTCGCATCAAGACGCTCTTCAGCGTAACGCCGGCAATCGAGTTGCTTTGATAGGATGTGGTATCCAGCGTATGACCGAAAACATCTTCCACACCGGTCATACCATTGACGGTGACCGTGGTGTCATCCGCATCCTGCACCGGATACCAGAGCATTGCCGTGACGCCGTAGTCGTTCATGGAAAGCTCAGCGGCACTATACACTTTGCCATTGATGGTCACGCTGGCTTTTCTAAGATCCACGAACTCGTTAAAGGTAACTGTGATAGGCACGTGCTGTCCGCTGGCATAGGTTCCCTCCGGAGCCGTGACGCTTTGAATGATGGGATTGTCCGTGTCCACCAGCTCGGCGGTGACGTCGCTGGTCTTGGCGGTGGTGGTGGAATTTTGGGTATCTCTGTTTACATTCTTCAGATACAGTTCGAAGGGCAGATAGTACTGCTGATTCCCTCTGTTTTGCGTGGTAGACTGCAGGGAGATGCTGACCGTACTGCCCTTGTTAATCGTACATTCCTCCGTTCTCTTTCTGTCGCCGCTGAGCGTCAGAGCTGTTCCGTCGAGCTTGTACTCCGTCAGATAGAACGGGGCATAGGGTTGTGGGGTTATAGAATTATAATTGCCATACGGCGCAGGGCCAGTATAGGCAGCTGCGTCGGTACTCCAGTCAAACTCGATGCCGGCGTCGATTTGATATGGCTGATAAAATGGGTCGGAGCCGACGGGAAGCACCGAGTTGCGGGCACCCTCCAAAATTCCAATGGTATCGCTTAGCGCAACGAAGTCCGGATTGTTGGCACCGAGGGCTGTAGTGTATTCATCTGCCAGCAAAGGAATATACATATCCCCCTGTATTGTGGTTGTGCTTTCGTATCTTTCCTCATAGTTCGGCG
>DBFWRP010000047.1:0-3835 GCA_048222005.1 Muribaculaceae bacterium
AAGCCGTGGCTCACCGGCGGCAACCTCGACGCCGACGCGGCCAACTACACGTTCATCTCCCACTATCCGGCTGCGGGGGCGTTCACCTACAGCCGCCATGCCGTGGCGGCCAACTCCCGCACCGGCGCCCCACGGTTCACCTTCACCATGCCGGCGGCTGCCGCCACCGACCACACGGCCATCCCCGACGCCATGGTGGCAGCGAAATTCGACCACCAGAAGTCCGACGGACAGGTGCACTTCACCTACCGCCACATACTCACCGCCCTGCGCTTCCAGATCAACAACTACTCGGCCGAAGAGCTGACACTCACCTCCATCCGCCTGGAGGGTGACTTTTTCAACACCGCCGATTTCACCTTCAACACCGGCGAGATTGTGCAGTCCACCGCCGCCACAACATTCCACGGCAAATGGGACCTCAGCCCCACAGGCGGCATGACGGTGGCCAGCAACTCCGGCCGTCCGCTCGGCGACGGCACACGCGGCACAAGCGTGATGCTGCTCCCCGACCCCGCAATCACCCCTTCGGCCGGCAACGACACCGACTGCCTGGGAAGCAACAAAAAACTCCATGTCCGCTATTCCATCGGCACCACCCAATACACCCAGGAGCTGGATGTGAAGCTGCTGTTCAAACCCGCCGGCGGCACAAGCTATGCCCTCAACCTCAACTTCGTTGGCAACGAATTCGTGATATTCTTCCAGCCCACCGACCTGTGGGAAAACGGCTCGGACAACGGAATCGTAATCAATTAATCTCCTTGAAAATGACACACAAAAACATCATATATTCACTCTTTGGCGTCATGGCCGCCATGATGGCCGTGACCCTGACCGGATGCGCTGAGGAGGACTTCCGTTTCGACGAGCCCGACACCAATGGCTGCGGCGTAACGCTCTCGTTCTCCTGCAACGACATGCTTCCGCAGTACATCGACCCGGTGGCCTCGCGCTCGCGTGCCGCCGACCCAAAAACCGAAGAGGAGAAGAAAATCAACTCGCTCCACCTCTTTTTCTTCGACGCCACCACCGGCGACTTCGTCCAGCCAAAACTCGACGACCAGATGTTTCTCCCCTACCAGTACATCCCCGATGCAACTAACCTTGTCACTGTGGGCGATAAGGTGTTCGACAACATGACCAACGTGACTGTTGTGGCCATTGCCAACATCAACGCCACCGAAGGCGTCAATCCCCGCTTCTGCACCAAATGGACCCCTCAAGGCGACATCCGCAAGGATTCGCGCAAGGCTGAGGGCGAGCGCTGGGAAATCAGGAACTACAGCGACCTGAAGCAGTGGATCTACCACCCCCGCCTGCGCATGGACGAAAACCGCTCGGTTGTTGACCTCCCCTCGACCGGTATGCCCATGATAGGCACCCTGGAAGGGGCGTCGCTCGTACAGTCGGCCACCAATCCGCGCCTTGAAGTGCAGCTCAAGGCACTGATGGCGCGTGTGAACATCACCATCAAGCTCAACCCCAATCAGGAGAGCCGCGACGGCGCGCTCCCCACCATGACCATCACAAGCTACGGTATAAAGAACATGCCCAACACCGTGCCGTTCACAGCCCCCACGGCCGCGCCGATTGCCGACGCACCCGCCGGCACGCCGCAGAACGACCGTTACGACCTCACCCGAGGCGACGACGGCGATGACAGCAACGGCCAGGAGATGGTTCAGGACTTTCTCTACGAGCTCCCCGCGCCCGTAACCATCAACAAGAACAGTGACGCGGTGACTTTCAGCTACTACACCTACGAAAACATCCAGCTCCCCGACTACACGGCCACACGCCCGGGTGTAGACGGCACGGATGCCAACTTCTTCCCCGGCTATAACGGCGGAGTGGTTGACAACTCCACCATCCGGTATCCCGACGGCATCAACGAGGACGACCGCCAGCGCTGGAAACCGCTCATGGCCCGCGAGAACGCCTCGGCCATGGTGCTCAACGCATCATATGTGACGCACCAGAACCTCCGCTATCAGGCACGGTTCACCATCTACATGGGCCAGAACCCCGACAACGATTTTCAGGTGAAACGCAACCACGCCTACAACAACAATATCTCAATCCGCGGTCTCGACTACGTGCGCAACTCCTCCGACGGTGTCTACACCTTCGACGCCCGCGTAAACGTCATCTCCGACAACCCGGTGTATCTTGCAATCGTCAATGAACGCAAAGTCGACGCCCACGCCACAGTGCTCCCCATGGATGTATGGCTGCTTCTGCGCGAACCGCAGAACGGTTCGACTGTGCCGCCTACGGTGACCCACAATTCAAAGGTTACCCTTTCAGTGCGTGGAGATGCCCGCAACTGGCTGTCGATGATTGTCATCCCCCGCGCCGAAATGGAGGCCGGAGGATGGAAAGCAGGAACCGGAGCGCCCGACTACTTCTACACCGACCTTATTGCCCAATGCAACACCGGCACATTCAACGGACACCAGAGCGGACCGGAAGTAACCATTGAGAGCACCCCTACCCTCAACAACTCCCGTTCACGCGTCTACTTCTGCATCGACGAGAATGTGCCCACAAGCAACAACCCCACCAACTACGGCGACCGCTACGCCACCATCGACCTCACCTACGAAAATTCTCTCGGCGACAAACGCACCCGCACCATCGAAATCGACCAGCGCGCCCTGGTGAAAGTCGAAGGCTCCCACCCATCCGGAGGCACCATAAATACTTGGATGGAGTATTACGAGGAATATCTGGAACACAGCGACCCACTTGACCAGCATATAGAGGACGAAGCGTTATACGACGGCCTTCCATGGGGTGAAAACCTCATCGACGAAAGTGTCCGCCGTGTAATAACAACCATCGATGGGTGCGATGTATATTTAACCGAAGATGCGTTCCGTTATACCCAAGGTATTCTAAACAGAAGCGGAGCCATTTCGCTCAGCAACTTTCAATTATACACCAAGCCGCCAACAGCTTTCCACTATTGCTATGGCCGAAACAAAAGAGAATCTGACGGCACTGTTGTCCTGAGATGGAGCAGCAGTTGGCCATGGAATTATCCTACCAAACAATACGGATGGTACATGCCGGGCATCCGCGAACTTGAGGTGGCTTTGACCCAACATTACAATACTTTTGAAGATTTTCAAGGGAATTTATATCTATCAGCCGCATGTGGTAAAAATAAAACCGGTTTAGGTGTTGAAAACACGGACAATTGCAGAGCTACAGGCGTGTATTTCTCAGGCGGCCAACCTAAATACTACGAAAGCCGTACCGGCGATCCCGGAGCTGTTAGACGTGATGCAATACATCGCATCCGCGCGTTCTACAAGGTGCAGTAAGGCCAGCCGGATTGCTGTAGGGGCGCGACCTGTCGCGACTGCAACCCTGTAAATTTCAAATCATTACCTTATAAATTCCAATCGGGAAGCGCGGCCTAATCCACTGCCAGGCAGTCGCGACAGGTCGCGACCCTACGATTGGATGCAATCAGGATTTCCCGTAACCCGGCAAGCTGCCCCCACTGTATCGCCGGAGGCGATGGGCTGTGGTGAACCCCATGAAAGCGCAGCGCATCATGGGGTACAGAGGAACCAACCCGGAAGCACCTCGAAGAGGTTGCGGCTGTGAAAGCCTCCGGATAGAATCTCTGTAAATCCGCACCCTGAATCACGGCCGCTACCTCTTCGAGGTGCGCCCCACACCCTCTCCCACCACCCCATGATGCGCTGCGCTTTCATGGGGTTAACCACGGAATATCGCCTCCGGCGATACCATCCGCGCGTTCTATAAGGTGCAGTAAGGCCATCAGGATTGCTGTAGGGTCGCGACCTGTCGCGACTGC
>DBFWRP010000470.1:0-5831 GCA_048222005.1 Muribaculaceae bacterium
AGTGAGGACAAAGCTTTCGGCGACTCCGTTGCCACATCGCTCGGTCATGTAGCAGCAGCACAGGCCGCACAGCAGTATCAGCGCATGAAAGAGATGCAGCCCGAAATGGCCGACAAATTCAGCAAGGAAGCCTATCTCAAAGGTATCAAGGCCGTTCTTGACGCCGACACAACCCAGATGGCATATTTCCAGGGCCTGCAGATGGGTCTGCAGCTCGTAAACCCGGTTATCGGCATCAACAACGAGGCTAAAATCCCCGTTGACAAGAACAAGGTGCTTGAGGCGTTCAAAACCATCTACATGGCTGATTCAATCGGCGAGACAGCACAGTATTTCGGCGAATATCAGGCACTGATGACCCGCGTACAGACCATTATGAAAGAGCGTCACGACGCTGAGGTGGCAGCTTCTCCCGAAGCCCAGAAAAACCTCAAGGACGGTCAGGCATACGCAGAAAAAATGGTGAAAGAGGGTTACACAAAGGCTCCTTCCGGCATCGTCTACAAAATCGAGAATCCCGGCGCTCAGCCCACCGTTCAGCTCACCGACCAGGTGGCTGTGCTCTACACCGGTAAGAACATCGAAGGTGAAGTGTTCGACACCAACGAAGGCAACGTGCGCCCCATGCGTGTCAACGGCTTCGTTCCCGGCTTCAAGGAAGCACTCACAATGCTTGGCAAAGGCGGCAAGATGACAGTAGTGATCCCCGCCGACCTCGCTTACGGTCTTGACGGCGGCGGTGACAAGATCGGCCCCAACCAGACCCTCGTATTCGACATCGAAATCCAGGACATCAATCCCCAGCAGTAATAACATCTGACTGACACACAGCATATGAAAGCGCCGCACCGGAGACTCCGATGCGGCGCTTTCCGCATACTGCACACACATGCACAATCCAAAAGTATCAATATACTCACGATGATGCCGAGGATGTTGCAAAACTGCTCAAATTCAGTCAAAAAAGCAGGGACTCACGGTCTGTGCGTCCGCCAATTAACTGACAGCCAATAGGTATTTCACGGAAGCACAGAGCGTGCCCATACTATTTGGCATTCTGCTACACCCTCCTACCATTCTGATACATAGACATATTTTTACAATTTATACGTGTGTCGGTTATGACATAAAGCATGGCAGATATACAAATTATTGGTAGTAATGGGCAAAAAGTGTGAAATTTATAACCGTCTGCACCATAAAATCAGAGATTTGCGATTTCAGATTTTGTCTGCCTCACTAAAAATGTTAACTTTGCAAGTTAATAAACCATGGAAACCGGAAAAGCCCACATACAGCCCCAAAAACAGTTTCCATGGCCCGCACTCACCGAACGTTAATAAAGAGCGCTGCGGTTTAGGCCACAGCAAGCAACACGATAAAATAAAAAATGAGAGTAAAAATTCACCGCGAAGGAACCGACATACTGATTATAGCAGCCTTGCTACTGGTGCTGATCAATGTGCTGACTTGGATTTTATGCAAACAATTGCCATGGCTTCCAGCATTGGTCAGCGGCGTATCAGTAGTGGTTTATCTGCTGGTTGTCAACTTCTACCGGTCGCCGCGCCGCAATTTTCCAGGCAATCCGCATAATGCTGTGGTTGCCTCGGCCGATGGTAAAGTTGTGGCATTGGAGGAGACCTTTGAGGACGAATACCTTCATTGCAAATGTATCCAGCTCAGCGTGTTCATGAGCCCGATGAATGTGCATGCCAACTGGTTTCCGGTAAACGGCGAGGTGATATATTCCGTTCACCATCCTGGCCGTTGCATGGCAGCATATCTTCCGAAATCAAGCACTGAGAACGAACGGTCGACCGTGGTGATCCGCACTCCCGACGGACAACTGGTGCTTATGCGTCAGGTGGCCGGAGCCATGGCCCGACGCGTGGTGACCTATGCACAGCCGGGCGACGAGGCATCGATCGAGGACCACATGGGATTCATCAAACTCGGTTCGCGCGTTGACCTGTATCTGCCGCTCTCCACAACCATAAACGTTGCCTTGGGCGACGCCACAATAGGCGGCGTGACCGAAGTGGGACGCCTCCATCCGGAGGCCGACAAACGGGATTCTGACAAATAAAACGACAAGACATGATCCGACGCATCATAACATCCGTACCCAACGCCCTTACATGCTGCAACCTGCTTTGCGGTGCCTTAGCCTGTATATTCGCTTTTTCAGCCTACCGGGTGTTTCCCGAACTATGGGGCCTCAACGGGCGCCAGATTGTGTGGATACTGATCGGTGCGGCTGCCTTTTTCGACTTTTTCGACGGCGCTGCCGCCCGCATGCTCCACGCCCCCTCGCCGCTTGGGAAGGAACTTGACTCGCTTGCCGACCTGGTGAGCTTCGGAATTGCACCCGCAATGCTCCTCTACAACATACTTATTGTCTGGACCTGCTCCTGGTGGATTCCGTACGTGAGCCTGTTCATACCGGTAATGGGCGCACTCCGTCTGGCCAAATTCAATCTTGACGATTCGCAGTCGTCCACATTCAAAGGGCTGCCCATTCCGGCCAACGCAATTTTCTGGATCGGCGCTACGGCCTGGATGCAGAGCCACGCACGCGAATGGATGGCCCAGCACATCTACTGGGGCAACCTTATCGTGTCGCTCGCGATTGTAGCGGTGGCCTTGCTGATGGTGACCGACATGCGCATGTTCTCGCTGAAGCTCAAAAACTTCCGTATCGGCGACAACCTTCTGCGCTACATCCTGATTATTGCAGCCGTACTGTTCGTTACCATTTTCGGAGTGGAAGGCTTTGCCTACACAATCATATTGTACTTCATCCTGTCGGCATTCTTCATGCCTGTCATCGACCGCAAAGAGAACAAACAGTGACACACGGCCATTATAATCTCAGGTAAAGATTATAAACGGAAACAATGCGGACAGCCGTGTTCACAATAAACTGACTTCCGATGGAACTATTCTTTCTATTTCTACTTGTAGTATTCTTTATATTCGTGGTGCGGCCGCTGTTTAAATTGTGGCGCACATATTCAAAACTTAAAAAGGGTGATTTTTCTGTTTTCGGCGACCTTTTCGGGCAACCGGGGTCACAGAAACAGACCTCGGCATATGGAACCGACGGACATAGAAAAGCCGGTTGGACCAAGGCCCGGATCAAAAAGAAAAAAATACCGGCCGATGTGGGAGAATATGTGAAGTTCACCGAAATAACCACCGCGGAGGAGAGCCGGACCACTACGGAACAAGCCGGTGCCGACGGCAATCAGTCGACTGTCACCGTCGAACAGCAGATAACCGACGTTGAGTGGGAAGACATTAAATAACGAATAACAGGACGGCAGGATATTGCCCACCACATGGTGCAATAGCTTGCCGTACCGGTTTTATTGAAATTGCTTTCATTATAAGGCAAACATGAAAAAGTCAACCGATTATTACGTACCGCGTCTTTATGATTTTCTGACAAGACTGCATGCCAACAATAACCGAGAGTGGTTTCACCAGCACCGCGCCGAATATGATGATCTGCGGGCACTGTGGATGGCCGACATAGACCGCCTGATAGCGCACATGGCCACGTGGGATGCCTCGCTCGGAGCCTTTACGGCAAAAAACTGCGTGTATCGCATATATCGCGACACACGGTTCTCGCTTGACAAAACTCCGTTGAAAACCTACTTCTCGGCATCGGTGAGTCCTCACGGACGTGCGCCACATTATGGCGGCTACTATCTGCAGATGGGTCCCGATTTCAGCGGCGCCTACACCGACAGCGGCCTGTTCGGCGGAATATGGTGTCCTGACCCTGCAGTGCTCAAGAAGCTGCGCAAGGCCATTGTTGACAATATCGAGGAGTTCGAGGAGATAATCAACCGGCCGGAAATGGTAAAGGAGTTCCCGGGATGGTGCGGAAGCGCACTCAAAACGGTACCTAAAGGTTACGACCGCAATCACCCTCAGGCGCATCTGCTCCGCCTCAAGGACTACGGCAAGTTCCATCCCTGCAACGAAGCTTTCTTTTCCGACCCTTCTTGGCCCGAACATGCATCCGAACTTTTCAGCATACTCAAGCCACTGGTAGATTTCCTCAACTACTCGGTAGAAGAAGAATAACCGATCATCCGAAACCTTAACCTCCCATGAAACCGCAACCGACTCTATGTAGCCTGGCCTGCTGTCTGGCCTTTTTCAGCGTTTCCGCACAAAAGGTCACAGTCTACAAAACCACAGAAAATTCACCCTGGCAAAAATCAGAGACCCGTCTGCAGTCCAAGCCGACGACCACACCTTGGCTTGAAATCAATGGCTCAGAGAATGGAACACTACTGAAGGCATGGGGAACAACATTCAACGAACTCGACTGGGACGCGCTGCAGCTTCTCACGCCACCTGTACAACAGGAGATAATGCACAATCTTTTCGCTCCTGACGGTGACCTGAAATTCACCCGCGGCCGCATATCCATGAACTGCAACGACTACGGCCGCTCATGGTACAGCTGCGACGAAGTACCCGGCGACTTTGAACTGCGACATTTCAACATAGACCGCGACAAACGAGGCATAATCCCCCTGATACGCGCCGCACAGAATCAGAATCCGAAGCTTACATTCTGGATTTCTCCATGGAGTCCGCCGAGCTGGATGAAAATCAATAATGACTATCCTGTGGTCAGCAGCAAACACAACAATGCCGACCCCAAACAGGACTATCTGCTTTTCGGTTCTGCCGAAGATATAGACGAGGATGAGATGAAATTCCTGGGCGAACGCAAAAGCCAGTTTCCCCGCAGGCTTGCCACTCAGGATTATTTCATTCAGGATCCGCGCTATCTGAAAGCTTACGCCAACTACTTCTGCCGCTTCATTGATGAATACAAGGAGCAGGGGATACCTATCGACATGGTAATCTATCAGAACGAGGCCTACAGCTATACTCCATATCCCGGCTGCCCGTGGACAGCCGAAGGGACCATACGGTTCAACCGCGATTATCTTGCCCCGGCACTGCGGGAGAAGCATCCTGAAGTGAAGCTTTATATAGGTACCTTCAATACCAACCGACTCGACCACGTACAGAAAATAATGGCCGACGAAGGTCTGCGCCAAAGCATCGACGGGGTTGCATTCCAGTGGGAAGGCCGCGAGATCCTGCCTGAAATACGCCGTCAGTATCCCGAATTCCATTACATCTGTTCGGAAAGCGAGTGCGGCAACGGCTCGATGGACTGGAAAGCCGGCGAACATACCTTTTTCCTGATTGCCGACAACATGGGCAACGGAACAGACGAATGGTTCAACTGGAACTTCCTTCTCCCCGACAACGGCATAAGCCCCTGGGGATGGACACAGAACGCGTTGATACAGGTGGACTCAAAGCAACGCACCATACGCTACACACCTGAATATTTCGCAGTAAAGCATTTCACAAACCTCGTGCCTCCCGGCAGTGTGATGATTGGATACACACCCCGCACCGACAGCCGCAATGCTCCTGCAATAGTCTACCGCACCCCCGAAAACGCCCACATCGTGATCGCAGGCAATTTTGAGAACGAAGCCCGGACGTTCACCGTCCGAATAGCCGGCCGCTACCTCAACGCCACCCTCTCTCCCCACACCTTCACCACCTTCGTGATAAAATAACCCTATATTTTCAATCGGTCGATTTAAGGTTGGATTATATGACCGGTTGGCTGCAATAGGAACACAGACTGCCTGCCGCACAAATATTTTAAACTATTACTGTCCGCTAAACTTTAGGAGGCAATAGAAAGAAAGGGCCGAATTCTGCAAATGGAATCGGCCCTAATTTTCAGTTGACCTCAAAAGTTTAGCGGACAG
>DBFWRP010000471.1:0-10926 GCA_048222005.1 Muribaculaceae bacterium
GTGAAATACCGAGACAACCTCGACGCGCAATGGCGGGCCCCGACGTCCATTCATATGGCGTATGCCGGTTAAGCGTTTACGCACCGGCCAGGCGGATTACAAAGTGCGGAGAGAGCTCAAAACCTGTCTTTCGGAGTTTCATCGCATCCTTTGGTGTGGCTTTTTTATAAAAAAGAGGCAACCGGCCGTCTGGCCAAAGGTTGCCTCTTTTTCTATTTCTCGACAGGATGTTATTCCCCGATAAGGGCCTGAATGGAATCACGCATCACCGAGTCGGTCATGGCCCAACCTTGGAATTGCCGGAACGACACAGGAACGGAAGCGTCAAGGCGCGGGTAACGGTGTAGCAATCTGCGTGCAACGCCCTCGCTGACAACCGCACGGGGAACTTCGCCAAGCGCTGTCAATATAACAAGCTGTTCTGAGGAATAAGATGGATCCTCATCCACGAATATCGTATCACCGATTTCATGCGACAAAGCTCTGAGCCGGGCGATAAACGGTGACCCCACAGGCACCGCCACATGCTTATGCCCCAAATCGGTCTGCGTAGCCACTTCCACCGCCCCCGTTGAGTCGGCAAGCTGGACCAAGACCTGACGGTCAACATCACCAGGATTTACAAAACAATAGCGGGATTTCAATTCAGCGGTTGCCGGTATATCGGCTACAACAAGCTGATACCTGCCTTCATCAAGTCCGGCAAGTGCATCGGAAAGCCTGGTGATGGGATGGAAGCGCAGCGGTAGGGCTGAGCCGACCTTTTCCCGCAGCAAGTCATAATACACCCCCGACAGAGTATCGCCGCTCATGGTTACACCCACTGGCGACACTTCAATCGCCACATTGAGCGTATCGCCTGCGGCAAGATGCTCATCCCGTTCTGACAGGCCCGGCGAAGAGCACATCTTCAGGCCCACCGCCATGCATCCTACGGCAGCGATCAGCATCAGCACATAAAGCCCTGCCGATCCTCGTTTGGGTTCCAATCGCTTGTACATCGTCTGAATGAGATTAAATTCTTAAAGATAATATACCTATTTCCGAATTATCAGGCAATCCTTTAGTTGGCAAAATCGATTGAAAGCCCCATCTGAAGCCTGCGCGGATTCATGGGATAATGCGGCATGGAGAAGTAGTTAGTTCCGGTCAATCCCTGATTGACATGCGACATCATCACATAGAAACGCGTCTTTGACAGCTTGCAGTTAATATAGACATCGACAAAAGGATAGTTGCCGATATCTACCGACCGCTGATTGTAGAACGACATGGTTGCCGGCTGGAAACCCACGCCTTTGTATTTGGTGAAATAGTCGCAGTTCACGCCAAACTGCACAAACAACGTGGCCACTCTGAAAGTCACATACATGTTTGAGTTAACCACAAACTTCGGCAGCGGAATCACGGCATCTTCCGTACACTGCTGGTAGGTGAGGCGATTGTCCCAGTGCAACACTCCGAAATGGAAATTCTGACGCAATGTGGCGCTGAACACCTGTGCGTTGCCACTGTACTGTGTGGGGAGCGCACGGTCGTCGAAATAGATATGGTTCTGAATGTTCTCAATCTGGGCAGTCAATGATGTATTGGTCCAGGGAATGGAAATCTCTCCGCCGATGCGTAACGAACGAGTCTTTGAAAAGTCATTTTCCCACATGAAGTGGTTTGACCAGAAATGTTTCATCAGCCACGGAACCGACACATTGTTGAAATGTCCGAATGCCTTGACCGGAACCGTGTCGCCAAACAGCGGAATGCGCGTGGTTATGTCGCCGCTGACTTTGATTTCACCAGCGGCATCGCCTATCAGTCCGATTTCACCTGTAACATTGTAGTTGAACAGGCGTCCCTGTTGCTTTGTCAGCTGGGCTCCGACCCACAGCAGGTTCTGACGCTCATCGAGCTTCATGTCGGGATAAGGCACTTCGGTCATGGCCTCCACCTGTGCGCCGGTAGGATCCTGTGCGAAACTCTCCATGTGATAGTTACGGATTTCATGGGTGGCGAACAGCGCCAACCCAGCTTTCGCCCATTTGTTGAAGCCCTCAAGCAGCGAAACGCCCACTGTGTTGCGTATTTTCCAGTAATTCTGATAATCGTCGGTGTAATGAGGGTTCAGATAGGTGTTTTCCCAGAACGACAGGTTTTCCTGAGCGTTCTCATTACGGAACACATGCTTGGACTCCTGATAACGGAATGTCCATATGAAACTCGTAACAGGCACAAGCGTACGCTTCACGGTTGAATCGTTCACCTGCTCCTCTTTCCAGAAACCGAGTTTATATTTGTTGTTCAGATACAGATCCGTACCTTTCACACGGCTGTGTGCATCCGACAGATTGACCGGAATCTGCTTGGTGTTCACCGATGTATTGCCACCCTGCACCACTGCCGGATCCGTGATATAGAGATCGTCGGTTATACCTCCGTTCTCTTTGGTAACAAGATTAAAATGGGTCAGATAGCCCTGAAATTCGTATCGTTCGCCTATATAGCTTCCCGAAAAGCCCCAGTTCAGATCCTTGGCAGCCTGGTTGGCATAGCTGCCTTTCGAATAGATATAGTCGATCATGGCGCCTACCTGAGTGCGTGCATTGGCATTGGCCGAGAACACGGTGGAAAAACGGTCCTGACCAATTTCCTTGCCACCTCCGAAGTTATAGCTGAGGAACGTTGTAGGAATACGGGTGTTATAGAAGCGGGCTTTCTCCTCCGTTGGAATCCAAGGCAGAAGCGCATCGCGGAAGAAGAAATCGCTCATGGGCTTACGCTCCATGAAAAGCATATTATAGCCTTCAGCGCAATAGTTGCCAGTGGCGGCATAGGCCGGCGACACCTGCTGCGGAATAAATTCGAGCGAATAGTTCTGAAAGAGCGTGTCGATTGCAGCCGGCTCACGCAGCCCCAGCGGCGGCACAAGTTTCCATGCATACGACGGCTCAAGCTGCACCTTTTTTGCCGCCATCCGGAAACCGAAAGCCGACACCAGAAGGGTAAATATAGACAGGAGGGATAGAATCTTTTTCATTTCATTGCTTAATGGAGCCTTCACAAGCATCTGCAAGGGCAAATCCATGTAATTAACCCACAAATTTAATGAAATTCCACGACATATGCCAAAGCCTCCGGAAGCGCAGCGACAATGTGGCGGGGTTTCCACAGCTCCTCAACCTCAATGGTCTGAGGATGTATGCATAACTGCGGAGGATTTGCAATTTCAATAGTTGTCCAACCGAAAACATTAGGCCAATGGAAATCCTTTGCCGGATTATCGCCGATGTAAACCCAGGTGGTCTCTGCCGGATGCAGCTGCATCATCCGCTCGAATGGAAGCGGGAAGGTCTTGTCTGCACCCGTTGCCTCCGAAATGAGGAAGTCTGATTCCGAGATATATCCGTCAAGTCCGAGAGCCCTGAACTTGTTGGACTGTGTGACGCAGCGGCCATCCGTTATCATACCGATCCGGACACCACGGCTACGCAAGGCATCCAGTAAGTCAGCAGCGCCGGAACGCAATCCTATTGTCGGGATGTGGGTGCGATATATCTTTACAAGTTCAGCTACCGTAATATTGCTGCCGGCAACTGCAGCTGCCGAAGCTTTGGCCAGCAACTCCATTCCGTCACCGACCGATGGTGCAGAAGCGAGAATCTCTTTTGCTTCCGCTAACGTAAGTGCGCCTCCCGACGCTACCGCTGCTGCAACAGCATCAACCGCCGACCGCACGAAGTCAGCTTCGAAATAAAGCGTGTCATCAAGATCAAAAACAACCATCGGGCAACATAGGAATCATGATTGTTTCACACTTGACAGGCAGCTCTTTATCGCCTCGGCCACTGTGGCTACTTCCTCGTCGGTCAGACTGGAACCCGAGGGCAGGCACAATCCGCGCCCGAACAGGTCCTCACCGACACCGTTCCCATAGAAGGGCGCATCGGCGAAAACGGGCTGCATGTGCATCGGGCGCCACAGCAGACGTGTCTCTATCCCTTTGTCGAGAAGCGCAACGCGCAATTCATCAGGCGAAAGCGGCGCGGAATCCTTGTCGAGCAGCAATGTTGAAAGCCAGAAGTTAGAACGGCTGCGATCATCGGTATCACATTTGACTTTCACACAATCCACACCGGCAAGTAGAGATACATACATGTCGTGGATGGCGCGTCTGCGGTTCACTCGCCATTCAAGTTCCTCAATCTGTGCGCAGCCTATCGCCGCCGACACGTTGCTGAGTCGATAATTATAGCCGATTGTGGTGTGGTAATAGTAGGGGAGCGGTTCGCGTGCCTGCGTTGACAGATATTTCACGCGGTCAGCCTCCACTTTCGTACGGCAGATTAGCGCGCCACCACCCGATGTGGTTATAATTTTGTTGCCGTTGAAACTCAATGCGCCGAAGTTGCCGAAAGTTCCGCAGCAACGCCCCTTGAAGGTGGAGCCAAGAGCCTCCGCGGCATCCTCGACCACAGGGATGTCATACCGCATGGCAATCTCCATGATGCGGTCCATTTTGGCCGGCATCCCATACAGATGAACAGGCACAATCGCTGCAGGCTTTTTGCCGGTCGTCATTATACGGTCCTTTATGGCGTGTTCCAAAAGCTCGGGATCCATATTCCAGGTGTCGCGCTCACTGTCGACAAACACCGGACGTGCTCCAAGATAGACAATGGGATTGCAGCTTGCCGAGAAGGTAAGGTCCTGGCATATCACTTCATCATCACGTTTTACTCCGGCCATTACCAGCCCGAGGTGTATTGCTGCCGTACCGGCCGAAAGAGCCACGACATTTTGAACGTTGAGGAACTTCTCAAGACGATGCTCGAATTCATCAACCATCGGCCCGAGCGGCACAATCCATGTCGACTCTATCGCACGGTCGACATATGTCTTCTCATTTCCCGCAAGATGCGGAATCGAAAGCTTGATCATAATTTTATCGGTTATGGCACGAGACACACCGCCCGTACCGCATACTCCCCGAAGCGAGGAAAACAAAAAAACGCCACGGAACCTTCACTACGGCGTTGCAAATTTAGAAATATTCGTTGTAAATATAAAGAACATATGTCACAACCTTACGCTCCGGCATGTGACAACCGGAGATTGCGGATGCGCCATCCGGTCCATGCGAGCAGAAGGCTCATGCAGGGGGAAAGTAAATTGAAGATACAGTACGGGAAATAGACCATTGTGGACACCCCGAGTACAGTTGACTGAGTTATACCGCAGGAATTCCAGGGAATCAGTACGGAGGTCACAGAAACCGAATCCTCGATGGTACGGCTGAGCAACCGGGGTTCGAGTCCGAACTGACGGTAAACATTGCGGTACATGTTGCCTGTGATAATCAGCGACAGATACTGGTCGGCCGTCGTGCTGTTCATGAACAGACCGGAACCTACCGTAGCCCCTACAATGGATGTACGTTTGTGAAGGCGGCTTGTGAAGCTGCGCGTAATGGAGGCAAGCATCCCTGTGCCCATCATTGCGGCTCCGAACATCATGGCGGAAAGCACGAGTGCCACCGTGGACATCATACCGGAGATACCACCCGTCGACACCAGACTGTCAAGCCGTTCCACGCCTGTGTCCATAGCATTGCCTGACCACAGCATACCCCCAGCTGAAATCACGGAATGCCCTAAATCAGGCTGAAACACAAAAATGCCAACGAACCCGAGGAGCGCGCTCGCTGCAAGAGTCAGGAGGGTCGGAACTCTGAACGCAATAAGCGCAAGCGTAATAGCCGGAATAACAAGCGTCCAAGAAGTGATATTGAAAGTGGTTCTCAAAGCTCCGTCAAGCATCATTCCCTGTCCGGCATCGGCGGCGTCCGACATGAATCCCTTAACCGCAAACACCACGAGCGCAACAAGCAAAGCGGGAACTGACGAAAGCATAAGGTAACGCATATGCGCAAACAGATCAACGCCACAGGCGCTTGAGGCAACCACGGTGGTGTCGCTCAGAGGCGAAATCTTGTCACCGAAATAGGCTCCCGATATGATTGCACCCGCAATCCAGCCCGCACTGAATCCCATCACCTGCCCGATGCCCATGAAAGCCACACCGATTGTGGCAATCGTAGACCAGGAGCTGCCGGTGAGCACAGAAATCAAGGCACACACCACGCAGGCAGTGACCAAAAACAATGTAGGGGTAAGCACTTCAAGTCCGTACACAATCAGCGTAGGAACCACACCGCTCACCATCCATGTTGTAGCCACCATCGCGATGCATATGAGCATCGGCACGGCAGGAAGAATCTGGCGTGCGCTGCGCACAAGTCCCACGGTCATACCGCGTCGCGATAATGCGCCGAACACAAACGATAACACTACAGACAATGCCGCCGAACCAAGCAGTACCACAGGAGAATACCCCGCAATGGCATCTGCGCCTTCACACATCATTATCATCACCAGACTGCTCAAAAGGACAATAATCGGCAACAGCGATACAAGCAACGGCACCCGTCTGGTATGGATGCCTTTCATTACATCAATTTTCAACCTACTGAAAACTTAAATAAAAAACAAAGAATACTAACTCCAATAAATTGGAGGCAAATTTAGCGGTTTTACTGCTCAAAAGCAATTTGTAGGGGGAAACCGCGTTATTAATAAAGTATAAAAAACACCAAACAAATACGATGAGTATCTGCAAACCATATATATATATATGCATGCTGCTGCTTTCCATTGGCATACTTCCGGCTGAAGCTCAGGTAAAGATCCACGGAAAGGTAACCGACATGCAGGGCGATGCGCTTGAATTCGTCACCGTGCGTGTGGCAGGCACAGCCATCGGAACCAACACCGGACTTGACGGGACTTTCAAGCTTTCATGTCCCACGCCTGCAAACGACACTCTTACAGTAGTGTTTACCAGCATCGGATATGAAGAGCTGCGCCGTCAGCTCATTCTTCCCAAAGGCGATCTGGCTCTGAACGTACGCATGCGCAACAAAAGTCATGAGCTCACGGAAGTGGAGGTGACCGACTTCAGGAAACAGACCTCTCAGATGCAGCATATCGACCGCGAAAGCTATAAGCTTGCTGCCGATGCTTCGGGAGGTTCGGTGGAATCGATGCTGTCCACACTCGCAGGCGTGAACTCAAACAACGAAATGTCGAGCCAGTATTCCGTGCGCGGAGGCACATACGACGAGAATTCCGTCTATATTAACGGAGTGGAAGTCTACCGGCCGCAACTTATCTCCTCCGGCCAACAGGAGGGCCTGAGTATAATCAACCCCGACATGGTGGGCAGTATCGGGTTCTCCACCGGTGGATTCGGCGTGGAATACGGCGACAAAATGTCGTCGGCGCTCGACATAACATATCGAGAACCTGAGACGTTTGAAGGTTCTGTCTCAGGCAGCCTGATGGGATTTTCGGTTGCCGTGGGCCAAAGTTCCCGCAAGTTCTCACAACTGCACGGCGTCCGATTCAAAAAGAACACCTCGCTACTAAGTTCTCTTGAAACCAAAGGTGAATACGACCCTGAATTTTTCGATTATCAGACCAACCTGAACTGGAAGATATCGCCGAAATGGAAGGTCTCGTTCCTGGGCAACATAGCTGTGAACAATTATAAATTTCAGCCCGTGGACCGTGAGACAAACTTCGGCACATCCTCGGATGCAAAACAGTTCAAAGTGTTTTTCGACGGTATGGAGAAAGACCGGTTTGAAACATATTTCGGAGCATTGAACCTCACATACAAGCACTCCCGTTCAACCGACTTTTCACTTATTGCATCCGGTTATCTTACCAATGAACTTGTTTCATATGATATCTCGGGTGAATACTGGCTTGACCAGGCCGGAACCACAGGAGAAGGAAACCCCGACAATGCCATCGGGGGAGAACTTGGTGTGGGACGTTACCATGAACACGCCCGCAACCGATTGAAAATAGGGGTGATGTCGTTAGGTCTGAGCGGCCATACAGCCATCAAGCACCACAACCTGAGTTATGGCTTCAACTTCAATCACCAGACAATAATGGAACGCGCCCGCGAATGGGAGCTGCGCGACTCGGCCGGATACACACTTCCCACCGACGGCCAACACATACGCATGATTTACAATCTGTCGTCGCATCAGGATCTCTCGACCACACGCATGGCATTCTACGTAGCCGACAGCTACCGTCTGCAGACATCATCCGGATATTTTGCCTTCAATGGCGGACTGCGATTCAGTTATTGGGATTTCAACAAGGAATTTCTTGTGTCCCCGCGACTGAACATCGCATTTGTTCCTGAGCGCAACAGTTCTCTCACCTTGCGGTTCGCTACCGGCCTCTATTATCAGCAGCCATTCTACAAAGAGTTCAGGCGTCCGGTTGCCGATGCCGACGGCAACACAACCATAAATCTGAATTCTGAAATCAAATCGCAGCAGAGCCTGCATTTCATTCTCGGCGGCGATTATACGTTCAGGATGTTCAACCGTCCGTTCAAACTTTCCGGAGAAGCCTACTACAAAAAGCTCAACAAGCTGATTCCATATGAGATTGATAACCTGAAAGTGGTTTACGAAGGTGTGAATCTCACCGACGGGTATACCGCAGGACTTGACCTCAAGCTGTTCGGACAATTCGTGCCAGGCACAGACTCATGGATAAGCTTCTCGCTGATGAAAACAGGGGAGAACCTCAACGGAGTCACAGTGCCGCGCCCGACTGACCAGCGCTATTCGTTCGCGCTCTACTTCACAGATTATTTCCCGAAATTCCCCAAATTGAAATTCTCATTGCGCGGAATATTCTCCGACGGACTTCCCACCACAGCCCCGCATTCCTCGCGCGACAAGGGATACTTCCGGGCCCCCGCATACAAACGTGTCGATGTCGGGCTCAATTATGCGCTGTTGGCACCGCAGGACAACGAATCCACTCCGTCGGGGCTGCACCGATGGCTCAAAAGCATTTGGCTCGGAGTGGATGTGTTCAATCTGCTCGACATCTCCAACGTATCGAGCTATTATTGGGTGACCGATGTGAACAATATCCAGTATGCGGTTCCGAACTATCTTACACGCCGGCAGTTCAATGTCCGTCTGACAATTGATTTCTGATAAACGAGGATTCTGCCAAAACAAACCACCCCTGATTTTCACTATACCAGATGGGTAAGGCACAACTGAAAAAAGAGATTCAGGCACTGAGTCGCGAGGAACTCGAGCACCTTGTGCTTGAGGCCTACGAAGCAAGGAAAGAGATAAAACAATATTTTGATTTCTTTCTTGACCCCGATGCGGCCAAATTGTCGGAAAAATATAAAACGGCCATCGACAAGGAACTTAAGCGCGGCAAGCGCGGACACTCCAGGGCTCGCACTTCGATCATAAAACGTGCGCTCAAGGACTTCAGCAGCTTCCAGCCGGGGTTCGAGTATGAACTTGACCTGATGTTCCACACCATCGCCATGGCTATGCTTGCCGAAGCCCAGTTGAACTTCACCGAAGCTCAATGCAATGCCTATGGCAAACTGCTGCTGGACATGATTGCTTTGGCTGACAGGAACCTTGCCGCCGACAAGATGCTGATCCGCACGGCAAGCTTGCTTGAAAACCCGCATTCCGGTTCAGTGTATTTCCGGAGATTCCTCAAAAAGTTGTTGGATGAGAATCTTTGACAACGCCAGAAAAGTTGCGTATCTTTGCACACACCATGACTAAATCCGTTGTAAAACTTCTGCTGACATTTCTGATATTTGTAGCCATTTTCATGCTGCAACGTGTGATATTCACACTGATATATCACGACATCATACATGTATCCGGAATTGGAACATGGTGGGGAATCATTTCGCACGGTTTTGCCATGGATTGCAGTGTGGCGGGTTATCTGACGGTTCTCCCTGCGCTGCTGTATGTCACAGAATCAATCACGGGCACCCGATTATGGCTTGTTACGGCGGAACGCGTTGTTCTGGCTCTGGAGTCATTGCTGACTGCAATCATCATTGTGGCAGACACCGCATTATACGGGTATTGGGGATTCCGGCTTGACATGACCCCCGTATTTTATTTCACCACATCGCCGACAGCAGCCATGGCAAGCGCTACGGCGCTACAGGTCATAGCGGGAATTTTCGCCATTGCCATCATTGCAGTTCTGATATGGTTCATACTCGACCGCTGCGCTGTACGAATCGAAGTAGGCACCCGACACAGAATCATCTCGGCAGCCGTGACACTTCTTTTAACTGCAGTTCTGATTATTCCCATCCGAGGCGGAACAGGTGTGGCCCCCATGAATCTGAGCCGCGCATATTTCAGTACCGACCAGCGGCTCAATCATGCAGCCATCAATCCGGTTTTCAGCCTCCTGTACTCGGCCACACATCAGAATAAAGGGCTGGAGGAATTTCATTTTTTCGATAACGAAACGGCAGAACGGATTCTTGCCGATTATGAGGCATGCAACATCAGCTTGCAACTGACAGATTCCATCCAGGCCGGCCATTCGGACACAGTGCCTCTGTTGTGCTGCGAACGTCCCGACATCTATCTTGTAATTCTCGAAAGCTTTTCGGCGCACCTTATGCCAGAGCTTGGCGGCGAAGCCATTGCCGTCAATCTCGATTCGCTGGCTCGCGAAGGGATGTGCTTCACAAACTTCTATGCCAACAGTTTCCGTACGGACCGTGCGTTGCCGTGCATCCTGTCGGCCTTCCCCTCGCTTCCGTCAATGAGTCTGCTCAAACATGTTGAGAAAATAGAACACCTGCCATCCATGTCCAGGACATTGAAATCGGCAGGCTATGAGACGAATTATGTTTATGGTGGCGACATCACATTCGCCAATATGCAGGCCTATCTGTCGAGTTGCGGCTTCGACAACACCATTTCCGAAAAGGATTTTCCACGTGCAAGCCGTCAGAGCAAGTGGGGCGCGCACGACCACGAAG
>DBFWRP010000472.1:0-1673 GCA_048222005.1 Muribaculaceae bacterium
CGGATAAGGGATATAGATTTTGTCAACAGGGCATACTGGAACAATGACGGCATAGATGTGGCCGACTGCCACAGGGTGGAGATCACCGGATGCAACATCAATTCGGCCGACGATGGCATTGTGCTGAAATCGTTTGACCCGACGGGGGGTAACAGCGATGTGCTCATCGCCGACTGTTCTGTCACAAGCAGTGCGAATGCCTTGAAAATGGGGACGGAATCGTTCGGCGGATTCCGCAACATCACCATACGCAACATCAGGGTCAAAGACACTTTCCGCTCGGCAGTGGCTCTCGAGACTGTGGATGGCGCTGTGCTGGACAATGTGAGGGTTGACTCGGTGACGGCGGTGAACACGGGCAATGCGCTGTTCATACGTCTGGGACACCGCCGGGGTGAGCGTCCGGGATCACTGAGTAATGTGACGATAAGCAATCTGTCGTGCGAAATCCCTTTCGGCCGACCGGACAGCGATTATGATCTGCGCGGGCCGGATATAAACACCATCCACAATCCGTTTCCGGCCAGCATAACCGGAATCCCGGGACACAGGGTTAAGAACGTCACGCTGCGCAACATAAGAGTGTCGTATCCCGGGCGTGGCACCAAGGGGATGGGATATATCGGCGCTTACCGATACGATGCCGTGCCTGAAATGATAGACGCATATCCCGAATTCCATATGTTCGGGGAGCTGCCGGCATGGGGGCTGTATGTGAGACATGTGAATGGCCTGACACTCGACAATGTGGTTATGAGCACACGTGAGCCGGACTACCGGCCTGCCATGGTTGCAGCTGACGATGTGGTGAATGTTTCGGGCACGGTGGATGTGCCGTAAAACAGGCATTCCACGATTCTGATAAGATTTGAAAAATCGGATATAATGTAATCAGCACCGGCGTCTTCCAGTTCGGAGACCGAGCCATTCCCGTAGGTTACGCCACATGTGGCTGTGCCAGACCTTTTGCCCATGAGAATATCCACGTTCATGTCGCCGACCACAAGTGTTTCATCTTTATCCCACTTTTGAGTCTTAAGAATAAGATTCACGGGATCGGGAGCAGGTTTACCATGTTCTACATCTCCTCCGCCAACAAGCATCCGGAAATAGTCGGCAATATGCAGCTTGGAACAATATTCCTGTAATGAGGCGTTGCTTCGGCTGGAGGCGATTGCCATTCCTATTTTCTTATGATTCAATTCAGTCAGGGTGTCAAAGACATGCTGATAGAGCCGGATCTTGAATGAGTCTTTGATTGAGTTGAAAATCTCCCGATATACCGTCACATATCGTTGAGCCAGGTCAGGAATCTCCGGCCAAAGGATTGAAGGGATTTCCTCCAGACGGTATCCGATTATCGCCTTACATTCCTCGTCCGATTTATCGGGAAGGCTTAACGCGCTGATTGTTCGATGCATCGTTTCGATAATCAAAGCGGCGGTATCAACCAATGTGCCGTCGAAATCAAATATGATATTCCGGTATTTCTTATTCATGTTGCCTATTGTGTCGTTTACTTTGCGATTGAAATTCTCCTTGTCATTACATCTATTTTGTCATGGTAAGCTTCCTGCAAATCCGTAGGGAGGAAAGACGCATTTATCAGCTCATGCCATTTGGGGATGGCTTTGGAGAATCGGGCGAAAAGGTTTGCTATGGCTTTTCCATCC
>DBFWRP010000473.1:0-1026 GCA_048222005.1 Muribaculaceae bacterium
TGCGGATACAGCGTGAGCGCCAGTATCCAGGACAGGTTCAGTAAGAATAGGTCTCCGATGATGACGGGAAGCTTTATGAGCAAAGACTCCCGCATGACTTGTTTCATAACCGAAAATTTAGAGGCGTTAATTTTCGAATTAACGTTGCGCAGATTGCGTATGTGTGGGAAGAAGGATCTGCTGATTTATTTTTTCGATATACCTCAGCGGCACGTAAGCCGTCAGTGCGGTGGCTATGTCCTTGATCGCCACGGCGACCTTGCTGTGCCCCTTGTGCCGGATGTAGCGGCCCTCGATCCCGGCGAACACCCCGCCGGTCACGCGGACGGCATCGCCGCTGGCCAGGTCGACGTCCTGCGGTGCCACGATCTCGACATGTTCGTTCCGTGTCGCCACGACCGCCATGAAATCCCGCATCTGGTTGTCCGGTATCACCGTCGGTGCCTTTGTCTCCCGATCCATGATGTAGCGGATCGGCAGGGTGGTGCAGGCCTTGATCTCCTTCAGGCGCACGGCCGAGGTGCAGATGAACAGCAGGTTGTGGATGAGCGGCTCCCAGACCTTGCGCGTCCGCTTCCCGTATGTCCGCCGGGCGAAGTGCATCGGGATATAGCTCTCCACGCCGATGCCGTCCAGATAGCCCTTTACGAGCATCTCGCGGCCGTAGGTGACGCGCAATGCGTACCAGCGTTGTTTGTTTTCCGGATTTTCAGCCATGGGCATACCCTGGGGACACCTCCGCATGGGTGCGGTTGTCAAGCGATGAAATAATTGTGTAGGAATACGACTCTTGTCTCATGTACATCCCTACGATAGGGCCTGCGCATTTTTCCTGTCGAACGCAAAGATACGAATTTTTCCCGCTCCGCCAACAACTCTGCTGCCATGCCGGGAATAGGCCATTCGGCCCGCGTAACAAACAATAAAGGACACAAAAAGGGCTGGGTATTCCAGTTTTGCGCCTCTTTATGTCCTTATTTCTTGCCGATATGCACTAAAAAGCGTATACCTTGCGTTGTTTTACGA
>DBFWRP010000474.1:0-1040 GCA_048222005.1 Muribaculaceae bacterium
GAATACGTGAACAGCATACCGGAGCACATGTTGAACAGCAGGCAACCGATACCGCCCGACATGCCGCCGATGCCCGTCACCGTGGCCACGGCAGACTTGGGGAACATGTCGCCCACCACGGAATAGACATTCGCGCTCCAACTCTGATGCGCCGCCCCTATGATGCCGATTATCACGATGGGAAACCAATACGACCAACTGCCTAAAGGCTGCGCCACCAACCCTATCAAAGGGAAAAAAGCATAGATGAGCATGGCACGCATGCGCCCGGCATACGGGTTCATCCCTTTACGCCCCACGAACCACGTAGGTAGGTAGCCACCAATGATGGAGAGCATCGAAATGAGATAAAGGGTAAAGATGAGCAACATTCCCGTCGTGGAATCCGAACTATAGCCATAGACGTCATGCACGTAGGCCGGTGCCCAGAAAAGGAAAAACCACCACACTCCGTCGGGCAGGAAACGCCCGGCCACGACAGCCCACGTCTGGCGGTAGGTCAGGCACTTCCAGATGCTAATGCCCTTCGTAGGCTTGACTTCCTCCGTCCTTTCGGTCAAAGAAGCATCGACGGCAGCATCCTGTTCGATGTAGGCCAGTTCCGCTGCATTGACATGCTTGCTCTTCTGTGGGACATCGTACACATACACCCAAACGCCCATCCAAACGAAGCCCACGGCACCCACCAAGAGGAAGGACATCTCCCATCCCCAGCAACGGGCCAACAAAGGTATGACGAAAGGAGCGAGCAAGGCTCCAATCTGTGCCCCGCTGTTGAACACGCTGGTGGCAAACCCACGGTCTTTTTTCGGAAAATATTCCGCCGTGATTTTAATGGCTGCCGGGAAGTTTCCCGACTCCCCGATGGCCAGTACGCAACGGGCAGCCAGAAAGAGCCAGACACTGACCGTAGACACCGTCCACATGCCGTCCGCCACCGTCTGCAACGTGGACAGGTTCTGCCGCGCCCCTTCGAAGCCTGTCAACCACTCGCCGCCCAACAGTCCGTTGGTGGCAATCCCACAGAAGGCATGGAGGCA
>DBFWRP010000475.1:0-3440 GCA_048222005.1 Muribaculaceae bacterium
ATGGTGACACTCTCCGGGTCGGCAGCGCCCTGACGCATCGTGGTGAGTGCGCCCACAAATTTTGCGAACTCATTTTTTGAGCCTGAATTCGGCACGAACACAACCGGAGTCTCGTCAGGATTCAAACCGGCGAGGTCGGCATCGTAGAGCGTGCCCTGAAACGAAATTTCCCTGAAGTCGCGTGCTTCGGCGTTAAGTCGCTTCTTCAGCTCGCTCACAAACGAATCCTTGTCGGCCTGACCGCCGGTCCGGCTGATGAACACCGGCAGACGGCCCTCATACCTCTTCACGAAGGCATCGATTGCAAGTGCGTACATACGGTCGTGCGGGATGTTGACCTGCACCATATTGCGGTTGGTCGTATAGCTTTCGTCTTTTACAGCGAACACATTCAGAATCAACGTCTCCTCATCGGCGGCATCGGCCACGGCCTTAAGCTGGGCCTGATTGTCGGGTGCCACTATAAGGTCGAATCCGGCCATTTCGGGACTACGCAGTATGGATGCCACGGTGTCCATACTGGCGGCGGTGTCGTAGAACCGGAAATTCACCGGCGCGCCGGCCTCGGTCCGCAAGGTATCGGCTGCCATGAGCATCCCCTTGAAGAATTCGGTGTAAAGCTGAGTTGTGCGGCTCTGTGGCTCCTCGCCGAGCATGAAAGGAAGCATCACTGCAACCTGAAGCGTATCGGCATCCACCGCCTCTGCCTCCGTGACGGGCTCCACGGCAGTAACCGCTTCAACATCGGCCATCTCCTCTTCAGGCGATTCGGCCGACATTGTGCCACGCAGAATCTCGGCAACCGATGCACCTCCCGCCTGCGAAGGCCGCGAGGTGGTGGCTGCCATCGCTGCGTGACGGGCCTTTGCGGCATCGGTGGCAGGAATCAGTATCCGCTCTCCGGCCTTGTAGTTCAGCGGATCAAGAGCCGGATTGGCGTCAAGCACCGACTCCAGTGCCACACCGTGGGCATTCGAGATGGAAAACAGTGTCTCGCCTGGTCGAATCTCGTATTCTATATACCCTTTCCCGTTGACACGTGGAGCGGCAGCCGCAACCGACGTAGACGCATCCGATCCGGATGCCGGGGTGCTTTCCGTGATGCGGAGCACCTGGCCGGGAGCAATCCCCTCTTCGGCCCAGGGGTTGAGCTTTACAAGATAGTCGGGCGACATGCCGTGCTGACGGGCTATGCCATACACCGTCTCGCCTTTGCGCACGGTGTGCGTGCTCACTCCGGCCTCCTCGGCATTCGCGGCACGCCGTGTGCCAGGTTCACTGTCGAACTGCTCCACAGGGAAGAACAGGCGCATCCGCGGCTTGAGGCCGTCGGCCACCGAAGGGTTGAAATCCACTATCTGCTGCCGCGTGACGCCAAGTTTATTGCTTACAGCATATATCGATTCGTTGGGCTGCACATCATAGTAGAAGCAGCGTTTGCCGCCGACAGTGGCGACAGGCAGCTCATTTACAGCAGCCCATACGCTGCAACCCGACATCAAGGCCAGCACGGCGGCAACTGATGCCAGCCGTTTTTGAAAGGATTTTATTGTAATCATCGTTGGTCCGCCGAAATCATTAAAATCTTGACTATATTAATTTCGGAACTCACAAAGTTACCATCTTTCAGTCGAATTCGCAATACCTGATTTTGCCGGTCACGGAGCCGGACGCACACTAACGGACGAAGCAGCCGAAGGCCGCGTGGCGCTCAAACTCCACCCCCAAAAGCACACAAAGGCTGCACAAACCCCTTGACGATGCACAAAATTTGGTATTTTAGGAAATTATTGGTAAATTTGTCGAAATTTTTAACAAGGCGCCATTTCACACACTAATATACAGACCACAGGCAGGCGCCATAACAACCATTATTTAAGCAATGAAACAATTTACGACCGCCGTGGTGGCGGCAATTGTTGCCCTCGGCGCATCGGCCGAAGGCTATCAGGTGAACACATTCAGTGCCAAACAGGAAGGTATGGGTCACGTGGGAGTGGCCATGAAACTCGGGGCAGAAAGCCAGATTTTCAATCCCGGCGCACTGGCGTTCATGAACAAGACAATGGAGATCTCAGGCGCTGTTAGCGGTATAAAGGCAACTGCAAAAGCCTATCTTCCCGATGGCACACATGTAACCTCGAGCAACAAGGTGTCAACCCCTATGAACTTCTCCGCCGCTTTCCGCATCTACGACAATCTATATGCCGGCGTGACACTCTACACCCCCTACGGCTCATCGATCAACTGGGGAAAGAACTGGGCCGGGGCGGCTCTCAACCAGAGTGTCGACCTCAAAGTGTTCGACGTGCAGCCCACCATATCATGGCGCGTGCTCCCCAACCTCTCCGTAGGCGCAGGCCTGATGATAGCATGGGGTTCGGTCAACCTTAACAAGGCACTCGTAAGCGGCACATCGCTTGACCGCGTGGCCCAACTGCAATACCACGCAGCCAAACTCCTGTGGGATGTGGCCAACGCCACTCACCTTCTCAACCCGTCGGCCCCGGCACCAGGCGCCGAGCCAACGGCCCCAACTGCCACTTACGGCCACGTAGCTCCGGCATCGGTGAATCTCACCGGCGATTCCGAACTTGCCCTCGGATTCAACATGGGCGTTCTTTGGGACATAAACGAAAAATGGAACCTCGGAGCATCGTTCCGCTCGAAAATGAATATGCACGTTACCGCCGGAAATGCCGAAGTGGAATACGCCAACGAAGCCGCCCGACAGCTGCTGGGCGAAACGCTCGACAACCTCAACTATGCCAATTTCGACGCCTCGATGCCATGCCCCTATGTACTCACCCTCGGCACAAGCTACAAGCCCATACCTCGCCTCGAACTTGCTTTCGACCTGCAGCTCAACGGATGGGGCACATACAAAAGTCTCGACATCAGCTTCGCCGGACTTCCCGCATTCGACCAGCACCTTGAAAAGGACTATCACAACGCCCTTACCTATCATCTTGGAGCACAGTACAATCTTACCGACCGCCTTGACCTGCGCGCCGGTCTGATGATCGACACCTCCCCCTGCAACAACGACCACTACAACCCCGAGACCCCAGGCGCCACCAAGATTGAACCGTCAGCAGGACTATCGTTCCGTCCGGTCAAAGGACTGTCGATCGATGTGGCCTTCATGTATGTGCACGGAATGAAAGTGAAAGGCGCCACAGGCCAGTACGACAACTTCCTCGCCCCCGTCTACAACGCCGGTCTGGCTCAGTACAATGCCGGAGTGGCACAGTTCAACCAGGTGCTCGGCTCAGTAGGCCTGCCCCCCTATCAGGGTGCCCAGCTCGCCCCCATGAACGGAGTGGAGAACTTCACCGCCGACTACAAAGTCCACGCCCTCATCCCCGCCATCGGCATCAGCTACTCCTTCTGATTCCCATATCTCAAAAAAACAGGCTGCGGTGTGCTCCCCTTGAGGG
>DBFWRP010000476.1:0-4420 GCA_048222005.1 Muribaculaceae bacterium
CGCAAACTGCCGACGACGCCAGCATCAGCGAAAGCAATGTCGATTTAAGGTTCATGGATAAATTCTTGTTTATAATGAAATGGATAAATGGATCATGGGTGCACCGAACTCAAAATTTCGGATTCGAAACCATCAGCGATCGGTTTGCTCTGACACAAATTTACGAATTTTGTCCCATTATTTCCCTCTGTCACCCCTTCAACAGGATAAAAAAAGCGCTAACTTTGCAATACCATGAATAATAAGACCATCACATTTCTTGCCGCTGCCATTCTGAGCGCGGCATCCGCATCGGCCGCTCCCGACACCGCCAAGGAGGCGGCAAAGGTGCGCGGCATCATAGCCAAAGTAAACAACCACTGGCAACAGACCAATCCGCCGGAGACGCGCTCATTCTGGGACAACGCCGCCTATCACACCGGCAACATGGAGGCCTACTTCCTCACAGGCAACGAGGAGTGGAAGAACTACTCGGAGCGGTGGGCCGAACACAACGGATGGATGGGGGCCAAAGGCACCGACCGCTCGCGCTGGAAATACGATTACGGCGAGACTGACGACCATGTGCTGTTCGGCGACTGGCAGATATGTTTCCAGACATATGCCGACCTCTACCGGATTCTCCCCGACGACCGCCGCATACGCCGTGCGCGCGAGGTGATGGAATATGAGATGTCGACCCCACGGAACGACTACTGGTGGTGGGCCGACGGGCTTTACATGGTGATGCCAGTGATGACCAAAATGCACCGCATCACCGGCGACAAGAAATATCTCGACAAGCTTTATGAATACGTTCTGGTGAGCGACAGCATAATGTACGACCCGGACGAGGCGCTTTACTACCGCGACGCCAAATATGTGTATCCGGCCCACAAAAGCGCCAACGGGAAGAAGGATTTCTGGGCGCGCGGCGACGGATGGGTGCTTGCCGGACTGGCAAAAGTGCTCAAGGACGTGCCGGCCGACTGGGAACACCGCCCGTTCTTCACCGACAAATATGTGCGCATGGCCGATGCTGTGGTGAAGCTGCAGCAACCCGGCGGCTACTGGTCGCGCTCCATGATGGACGAGGCGCACGCACCCGGCCCCGAGACCAGCGGCACGGCATTCTTCACCTACGGGCTGCTGTGGGGCATCAACAACGGCTATCTGGACGATGCCAGATACCTTGATGCAGCTAAGAAAGGCTGGAAATATCTCTCGGAAAAGGCTTTGCAGCCCGACGGCTCGGTGGGCTATGTGCAGCCCATCGGCGAGAAAGCCATACCGGGACAGGTGGTCGACGTGCATTCCACCTCGAATTTCGGCACAGGGGCATTCCTGCTTGCCGCCTGCGAGTATGTCCGCTACCTTGAAAGGCACCGCAACGCCGACCGCGACTACTGGACCTCGCTTGCCTACAGCATGGCAGCCCCCGTGCTCAGCAACATGGCCGAGGGCACACTGCAGAAGAACATGCTCGTTGAGGTAAGCCCCAACTGGGACGGCCGCGACATTAAGGTGACATACATGGAGGCTTTCGGGCGCCTTATGGCCGGCATAGCGCCCTGGCTCTCACTGCCTGACGACGACACCGCCGAATCCGCCCGGCGCAAGCAGCTGCGCCAGTGGGCGCTGGCAAGCTACCGCAACGCCGTCGACCCCGACAGTCCCGACTGTCTGCTGTGGAGCGGACAGGGGCAGGCACTGGTGGATGCCGCCTATGTGGCCGAATCGTTTCTGCGCGCCTACGACGCGCTGTGGGTTCCGCTCGACGACATCACGAAACAGCGGTACATCGACGCCTTCAAGGGGCTACGTAAAGTCGACCCGCCCTACACCAACTGGCTCCTCTTCTCCTCCACCATCGAGAGTTTCCTGGCTAAGGCCGGGGCCGATTGCGATGAATACCGCGTGAACTCGACCATAAGGAAAGTGGAGGAATGGTACACCGGCGACGGATGGTATGCCGACGGTCCGGCGTTCGCGTTCGACTATTACAGCAGCTATGTGTTCCACCCCATGTATCTGGAGACACTGCAGGCCATGATCGACTCAGGCCGCTACACGCGCATCCATTATAAAAAACATTACGACCGCGCCCTGAAACGCGCGCAGAAGTTCAGCATCGTGCTCGAACGGCTCATTTCGCCCGAAGGTACATTCCCCGTGTTCGGGCGCTCCATCCCCTACCGCATGGCCGCCATGCAGCCGCTGGCGCTGATGGCATGGTACGGCCGACTGCCCGACGGGCTCACCGACGGCCAGGTGCGCGCCGCCCTTACGGCCGTGATGCACCGCATGTTCGACGGCAAGGAGAATTTCAATGAAAAGGGATTTCTCACCATCGGTTTCACCGGACGGCAGCCGAATGTGGCCGACTGGTACACCAACAACGGCTCGCTCTACATGACCTCGCTCGCATTCCTCCCGCTCGGACTTCCGGCCACACACACCTTCTGGACCGACGCCCCGCTGGCATGGACCTCACAGAAAGCCTGGGGTGCGCAGCCGTTCCCCAAGGACCACCAATGGAAAGATGAAATCCGCACCCACGACCTGTTCTGATTCCACACATGAAAAAATCCTGCATGATGTTTCTGGCCATGCTGCCCGCATGTGCCGCAGCCTTTGCCGGCAACCATACGGCCGACACCGGATGCCACCTCGTGCCGGTGGCTCCGGCCTACAGCGCCACATCTGTGAATACGGCGGTGTTCAGGGCCAATTCAGTCACCACACACGGCAACACCCAGTACACCTGTTTCTACGACCCCGACGGCTACGTGACCATAGGGCGCCGCAACCTTGACTCGGAGAAATGGGACGTGCGGCGCACCCAGTACAAGGGGAACGTGGCCGACGCACACAATGTGATTTCGATGGCTGTGGACGGCAACGGCTACCTGCATCTGTCGTTCGACCACCACGGCCATCCGTTAAGGTATTGCCGGAGCGTGGCGCCCGACTCGCTCGCGTTCGGGCCGCTGGAACCGATGACCGGCAACGGCGAGGAGGATGTGACCTACCCGGAATTTCACTCCCTCCCGTCGGGCGACCTGCTGTTCGTCTACCGCTCCGGAGCCTCCGGGCGCGGCAATATGGTGATGAACCGCTACGACCTGTCGGCACGCCGCTGGCACAGAATCCACGATGTGCTGATTGACGGCGAGGGGGAGCGTAACGCCTACTGGCAGCTATGCACCGACCGCTCAGGAGGCATCCACCTGTCGTGGGTGTGGAGGGAGACATGGCTTGTGGAGACCAACCACGACCTCTGCTACGCCTACTCGCCCGACGGGGGCCAATCCTGGCAGCGCAGCGACGGCACACCCTACGCGCTGCCCATCACCATGGCCACGGCAGAAGTGGCCATGCCGATTCCGCAGAACTCCGAACTTATCAACCAGACCTCTATGACAGCCGACAGCAGCGGCCATCCGCTCATCGCCACATACTGGCGCGAAGCGAACGACTCCATCCCCCACTATCGCCTTGTAAGTCACGACGGCACTGGGTGGAAAATGGAGCGCGTGGTTGAGCGGCACACACCCTTTTCCCTTTCGGGCGGCGGCACAAAGATGATTCCGATTGCGCGCCCGCGCGTGGTGAGCGACGGCCATGAGCTGTTCTACATCTTCCGCGATGCCGAGCGCGGCAGCAGGGTGTCGGTGGCCACACGCAAGGAGGGGGAACGGCAATGGTGCGTAACCGACCTTACCGATTTCAGCGTCGACGCCTGGGAGCCGACACTCGACAACGAGCTGTGGCGCAACCACGGCAAACTGCACATCTACGTACAGAATGCATCGCAGGGCGACGGCGAAACCCTCACCACCGCACTTCCGCAGACAGTGTATATTCTCGAGGTAAAGCGCTGAACAAAGCACCCCGCCGAGTTACTGGTGCAGCATCAACGTGTAGGGTCGCGACCAGGCCGAGGATGATCAGGTGTCACTCGGCTTAGCCTCGTTTCGGTTGGTATCGCCGGAGGCGATATACTGTGGTTAACCCCATGAGAGCGCAGCGAATCATGGGGAATAGAAATGATACGAGGTTCGCACCTCGAAGAGGTAGCGGCCGTGCATAGACCGGATGATGAGCTATAATGATGATTGTTCGAGGGGTTCACAGCCGCGACCTCTCCGAGGTGCACCCGGTTTGCTCGCCAGTACCTCATGATGCGCTTCGCTTTCATGAGGTTAACCATGGCCCATCGCCTCCAGCGATAGCCTGAGCCTACTATTAACGATAGCCTGAGCCTACTATTGAATGGTGTTAAACGAAGTAAATGCAGCAATATTCAGGGTGGTGGTGTTCAGGATATTTTAGTTAATTCTTGTTAATTTTGAGGTTTTATCAAATTTTCCGTTTTGGCCGATTTAACACAAATTTATACATCCATTAATTCATTGATACCGAAAAGAGAGCATCCTTT
>DBFWRP010000477.1:0-1091 GCA_048222005.1 Muribaculaceae bacterium
TGGTCACCGCCTCCGCGTCGGAAGTGCCGGTGCACAGCCACTTCCTCTGCGGAGGAAATTCCTGCACCGCCCCCACGGTGCACCAAGGGGATGTTCAGACCGAATTTACACAGAAACTCTCTCAGGGGGAAGATGGTACACTGTATATAGGCGCAGATAAATGGGAATACGACAACAACTGGGGTGGCTACATGCTTGGTGCCGGGACTTACTATTTGAGTACCGACCTCACGCTGGATCACAGGATTCAGATTAGTGACAGCAATGGCGGAAGTGTCGTTCTCTGCCTCAACGGGAAAACGATTTCATGTACAACTGGTAAGACAATTCAGATAAAGTCGGTGAAGAATAAAGATCTCACTTTTACCCTCTGTGACTGTAAAGGCGGCGGTATGATCACTCATGCGGAGGACAGTGGCAACGGTAGCGGTGTTGACGTAGCGTATAGTAATAATGTTAATAATACTGATGTAGCCAAATTCATCATGTATAACGGCTGCATTACCCAAAATAAGGGTAGTGGAGTGTATCTGAATGCGAATACAGTGTTTACCATGTATGGCGGCAACATTACCCAAAACGGCTATAATGATACGTCCATATTTGGCGGGTATGGCGGCGGAGTGTATGTGGCTAGCGAAGCGTCCTTCACCATGTACGGCGGTAACATCACCGGGAACTATGCCGATAAAAATGGCGGTGGAGTGCATGTGGGCAGCGAAACTGCGAATTTCACCATGTACGGCGGCAGCATCACCGGGAACCATACCGCAGGCAGCGGCGGCGGTGTTAACGTTAACGCTGGTACCATAACCGTCGGCGGAAATGTCAATATTTCCGGCAACTGGCAGGGCAATGAGAACAGCAGCATAAGCAATAACAATGCGAACAATGTGTACCTGCCTACGAACAGTACCATCACCATCGAAAAAGCCCTGACCGGAGCACCCATCGGCATCACGACTGCCACCTCACTTGTTACAAACGATACATCCATAAAAATTGCCGCGGGAAAAGGGACGCATGCGATCACGGACGTAGATAAAGGCCACTTCACACCGGATACCGGTTACTGCGAGGTCCAAAAGAAG
>DBFWRP010000478.1:0-2219 GCA_048222005.1 Muribaculaceae bacterium
GCTGCGCCGAGGGTATTACGAGTTGGAGTTCCTGCGCCTCTACGACGGCGTGGAGCAGGTCGCGCCCAACGAGGTGACGGAGCGCTATGTGCGGCAGCTCGAAAGCGACATCGTCGCCGATCCGGGGATGTGGCTCTGGTCGCATCGCCGTTGGAAACACCGTCGTCCGCAATGTCCGTCGTAAAGATCGTCATACTCAACTGGAACGGAGCCGCCCTGCTCCGCCGTTTTCTCCCTTCGGTAGTGGCCAACACTCCCGAAACGGCAGGACACATATTCGTGGCCGACAACGGCTCTACCGACGATTCGCTGCAGGTGCTTGCCGAGGAGTTCCCGTCGGTAACGGTCATGCCGTTCACGGAAAACTACGGCTATGCCGAAGGCTACAACCGCGCCATCGATGCTATCCCCGAGGAATATCCACTGGTGTTGCTGCTTAACTCGGATGTGGAGACCCCTGAGGGATGGCTTGAGCCTCTGGCGGCAGCAATGGACGCCGACCCCACAATTGGGGCATGCCAGCCCAAGATTCTTTCCTGCGCCGACCGCTCGCGCTTCGAATATGCCGGGGCCTGCGGCGGATATATCGACCGAAACGGCTATCCCTATTGCCGGGGACGTGTGTTTGAACGCATCGAGGCTGACCTCGGACAATACGACACAGCCGCCGAGGTGTTCTGGGCCACCGGGGCGGCGTTGCTCACCCGTACCGACCTCTACCGACGTCTGGGCGGACTTGACCCTAAATTTTTCGCACATATGGAGGAGATTGACCTGTGCTGGCGCATCCTCCTCGACGGCCACAAAGTCATGGCTATCCCCGCATCGCATGTCTACCATCTCGGAGGCGGTTCACTCCCGGCGTCGAATCCCCGCAAAACATATCTGAATTTCCGCAACAACCTGCTGCTGCTCCACAAGAACCTGCCGAAAGCCCACCTTCGCGCCACTTTGCTGCGACGCCGCCTGCTCGACACTCTGGCATGGATGAAATTCGTGGCCGCCCTCGACTTCGCCAACGCCGGGGCCGTGTGGCGCGCGCACCGCGATTTCCGCAAAATGCGCCGGCAGTACACTGCCCACCCCGACGTGAACCTGCTCCGCACACTCCCCCAGTGCCGCCGCAACATCCTCGTGGACCACTACCTGCTGCGCCGCCTCTGACCGCAAAAAGCAAAATCAGCTATCGTAGCTAAAATAGCTATGATAGCTATAATAGCTAATCCCCAGAGGATAAGTAAACCCTCACAATCAGCCGCTGATAGAATGTGAACGCATCCTTGGCCACATGGAAATCGAGCGATGCCTGAAGATCCACCCACTTGTTGGCCATTATCCGCGCGTACACATCGGTGCGGTTGTAGAATTTGGACTGGTAGAACGGCTCGCCCAGATAAAGTTCCGAACCATGCTCGCTGTAGGAGGGGTAAAGCGCTTTTCCGGCATACAGCGAGTTTTTCAACCCGAGCCAACGCCACTGGCCAAGCACCTCGAGCCACGCGCCACCGGGGGTCTGCCACCCCAGGTTGTTGCCCCTGTTGCGCTCCACAGTCACCAGCGCCCCGGCCTTAACCGTGAGCGAATCAAGCGCCGTGGCACCGCTGTAGTCAAGCCCCACATAAGGGTTTACCAGAAAGTTGTCGACAATATGCATATCGTCGGGCGCATTGCGCGTCAGCGCGAAGTGATTCATCATCACATGGCCGCCGACAAGGAGGTGGCGCATGCCGGGACGCCACTCGCCGTGAAACACGATATTGAATTTCTCGCGCTTGCTCTCTGTCTGCATCTGGCGCCAGTCAAGATAGAAATCGATGAATGCCGCAGGCGACTGATACTGAACCAGCACACCGCGGATGTTGCGCTGAAAATAAGCCAGCGAGTCGCTGCGCAGAAATCCGGGTAGCTCCTGCCGCAGCTGCGTGCGCGGAAACATACCCATCGACAGGCTCCACCGCCGCCCGGTGTGACGGTAATACAGCGTTGGGCTTATCTTGTAGCCGTCCCATTCGTTACCGATGGGCTGATTCCACACCACACCTCCGGCTATGCGGTCGGACTTGGTGAATTTCAGGCCCACCTCGGAGGCGAGATTGGTGAAAAAGAAGGTTTTGGTGTCGGTGTAGGTGTTATCGCCCTCGCGGTTGTCGAACACGGCATCTAAATCTATACTCCACGTGGGCTCAATCGCGCCAACACGGGGCGCAACAAAAAGTGCG